>DMCI01000094.1 GCA_003445835.1 Clostridiales bacterium | reverse complement strand
CGTGGAGATCTACGGGCCGGAATCCAGTGGTAAGACAACCGTTTCTTTGCACGTCGTAGCCGAAGCGCAAAAACTTGGTGGCACTGCGGCGTTTATCGATGCGGAACACGCGCTCGATCCCGAATATGCCAAAAAGCTCGGCGTCAATACCGAGGATCTTTATATCTCCCAACCGGACAACGGCGAGCAGGCTCTTGACATCGCGGATTACCTCGTCAGAAGCAACGCGGTGGATATCATCGTCATCGACAGCGTGGCGGCGCTTACCCCCAAATCCGAGATCGAAGGCGATATGGAGCAACAAAACGTGGGCGTGCAGGCAAGATTGATGTCCAAGGCGCTGCGTAAGCTCACCGCCATCATCAACAAGAGCAAAACTTGCGTGATCTTCATCAACCAACTTCGTGAAAAGGTCGGCGTGATGTTCGGCAACCCCGAGACCACCACGGGCGGCAAAGCGCTGAAGTTCTATTCCAGCGTGCGCTTGGACGTCCGCAAAAAGGACGCTGTCAAAGACGGCGGCGTGATCATTGGCAACAAAACGGTGGTCAAAGTGGTCAAAAACAAACTTGCGCCTCCGTTCCGCACCGCGGAATTTGAGATCATCTTCGGACAAGGCATCTCCAAGGAAGGCAGTTTGGTCGATCTTGCCATTGAAAAGGGCGTGCTGCAAAAGAGCGGCTCTTGGATCAGCTACAACGATGAGAAGATCGGTCAGGGCAGAGAAAAAGTCATCGCTTTGTTAAAGACCAATCCCGATCTCTACAATGAGATCGAAGCGCTCGTGAAAGAAAAACTCGACAGCGCAAACTGAGGTAACGTTCGGGTACATCCCGTTACAAATATATTTTTAGGAGGAAACAACACATGATAATCGACAACTTATTGAACGTTTCTTCCGCAGTTGTTGGCGTAATTTCCGGTGTCATCGCACTCATTATCGGAGTGGCGGTCGGCATCGTCGTATACAAATTCGTGATCGACAAGAAATTAGGCAACGCTCAAGCGGAAGCGGCAAAGATATTGGAGGACAGCAGACAAGAAGCAAAGTCCATGCGCAAAGAAGCCTTGATCGAGGCGAAGGAAGAGCAACACAGACTTCGTACCGAGGTGGATAGAGAGGTCAGAGAGCGTCGCGCCGAAGTGCAAAAACTTGAACAGCGCGTTACGGCAAGAGAGGAAGCCCTTACCCGTAAAGAAGATACCCTTGACAGACGTTTGACCGACGTGGAAAACGCGCAGGCGGCGTTGAACGTTAGGGAGCAGGACATCGTCCGTAAGGAAAACGAAGTCGCTGAGTCGCACAACAAGATGCTTGTGGAACTTGAAAAAGTTTCCGGTATGTCCCGCGACGAAGCCAAGCAGGAGCTTCTTGACAATATGCTCGACGACGCCAAGCGCGACGCCGTGCAAATGGCAAAGGAGATCGAGGCAAACGCAAAGGAGAATGCGGAAGCAAAAGCCCGTGAATTGGTTACGATGGCGGTGCAAAGATGCGCCACCGATCACGCAAGCGAGATCGCGGTATCCGTCGTGCCTCTTCCCAACGATGAAATGAAAGGCAGGATCATCGGCCGCGTCGGTCGTAACATTCGCGCCTTTGAAAACGCAACCGGCGTCGACGTCATCATCGACGATACCCCCGACGTCGTCACCATCTCGGCGTTCGATCCCGTCAGAAGGGAGATCGGCCGAGTTGCTCTTGAAAAACTTATGAGCGACGGTAGGATCCATCCCGCCCGTATCGAAGAGACTGTCGAAAAGGTCAAAAACGAGATCGACAACCAAATGAAGGACGCCGGTGAAGAAGCTGCTTTTGAAGTTGCCGTTTACGGCTTGCATCCGGAACTTGTCAAGATCCTCGGTCGCTTGAAGTTCAGAACCAGTTACGGACAAAACGTCTTGAAGCATTCCATTGAGGTTTCGCACCTTGCGGGCATCCTCGCCGCAGAGATCGGCGCCGACGTCAAGGTCGCAAAACGCGCGGGACTTTTGCACGATATCGGTAAGGCGGTCGACCACGAGGTCGAAGGTACGCACGTTGCTATCGGTGTGGAACTCGCCAAGAAGTTTAAGGAAAGCGAAGCCGTGATCCACGCTATTGCGGCGCACCACGGCGACGTGGAAGCAAAGACGGTGGAAGCGGTCATCGTTCAGGCGGCGGACGCCATCAGCGGCGCGCGTCCCGGCGCTCGTCGTGAGTCGCTTGAAAACTACGTCAAGAGACTTGAAAACATTGAAAAGATCGCCAATTCCTTTGAGGGCGTAGAGCAGTCCTTTGCCATTCAGGCAGGGCGTGAGATCAGGGTTATGGTCAAGCCCGAAAAGGTGGACGACAGCAAGACCTACTTCATCGCAAAAGAGATTGCAAAGACGCTTGAGAATGAACTGGAGTATCCGGGACAGATCAAAGTCAGCGTGATCCGCGAGCTGCGTAGCGTCGAATACGCCAAGTAGGCACCGACGTATAGAAGGGCGTATACTTCGATAATGACCTCGTCGCCAAGCAGCTACGTACACTAAGTACGCGCCTACTTGGCGGCTCGGAACGCGCTTGTGTCTACGCCTTTCTTCGTCGTCGCTTCAAACGTTAAAAGCGCTTTTCTCCACCGTGGAGAATCGCTCAAAGGCATAAAAAAAAGCCTCGCTTTTGCGAGGCGTTAAACTGGCAGGGGAGACGCGATCGCGAGGAGCAAAGCGACGGAATAGTGAGCGAGGTTGTTTACAAGCAATTCGCGAACGT
>DMCI01000142.1 GCA_003445835.1 Clostridiales bacterium | reverse complement strand
AAAGATCCTCGCCGCATACAAACACGCGGTCGAGTCGAAGTATCGCTTCTTCAGTTTTGGCGACGCTTGCTTCATCCATTAAAACATGAGGTCAAAAGATGAATTTTAAGTATGAAGTATTAAAAACCTGCAAGCAGTCCGGCGCAAGGATCGGGCGCTTGACCACGCCGCACGGTGTGATCGAAACCCCCGTATTTATGCCTGTGGGCACGCTCGGTACGGTCAAATCGCTTTCGCCCGAAGAGGTGGCGGAAGTCGGCTCGCAGATCCTTCTTTCCAACACGTATCACCTTTATCTCCGTCCCGGACACGAAACGGTTCGCGCGGCGGGCGGTTTGCATAAATTTATGCGTTGGAACAAGCCTATTTTGACCGACAGCGGCGGTTTTCAAGTGTTCAGTTTGTCTTCTTTCCGCAAGGTTTCCGATGCGGGGTGCGAGTTTGCTTCTCCTTTGGACGGCGGCAGCCATCATTTTATTTCGCCCGAAAAGTCTATTGAGATTCAACAGGCGCTCGGCAGCGACATTATGATGGCGTTTGACGAGTGCACTTCGCCCGACGTTACCAAGAAAAAGGCAAAGGACGCAATGGAGCGTACGCTTTATTGGTTGGATCGTTGTAACTGCGTCGCAACGGGGGAGAATCAGATCTTATTCCCCATCGTGCAGGGCAACGTTTACGCCGATCTTCGTGAGGAAAGCGCTCGTCGCACCTCTCCTTACGCAAAATGCGGCATTGCCATCGGCGGGCTCAGCGTGGGTGAACCGAAGGAAACGATGTACGAAATGCTTGACGTCATCGACCCGATCATGCCCAAGGATATGCCGCGCTATTTGATGGGCGTAGGCAGTATGGATTGCATCGTGGAAGGAGTTTGCCGCGGCGTGGATATGTTTGACTGCGTGCTCCCTACGCGCATAGCGCGTAACGGCACGGCGATGACCTTAAAAGGGGATATCAACCTGCGCAACGCCAAGTACAAAGAGGACTTTTCACCGGTAGAGGAAGGCTGTGATTGCTATTGTTGTCGCAACTATACAAAAGCGTACGTTCGTCACCTCATCACCTCGGACGAGATCTTCGGCGGAAGACTTTTGTCCATCCACAACATCCGCGCGTTGCATCGCTTGACGGCTGAGATCAAACAAGCCATCATCGAGGATCGTCTCCTCGACTATCGCAAGGAATTTTTCGATAAATACGTGTTTTGATCGCTTTGCCCGGGCAAACGGAAAAATGTTACCAAACACTTGTTTATTTTGAAAAAATAGTGTATAATCTAAACAATCGACAATATCGATAAAGGAGAACGTAAATGATTTCGAGTATTTTAGCCGCAGATGCAAGCAGTATTGTAATGATCGTAGTCCTGCTCGTCTTGTTCGTCGGTATGATGCTTATTTCCATCATCCCGCAGAAGAAGAAGCAGAAGGAATATGAAGCGATGCAAAGCGCGATCAAGGTTGGTACCCGCATTATGACGATCGGCAGGCTTGTCGGCACCGTCGTTGCGATCAACACCGACAACACCATTGAAGTCGATATCGGCACCAAAGGCAATCCCGTCATTATCTTGATCAACCGCGAAGGTATCGGTCTTAACCTCGACGCACAGCAAGTCGCTCCCGACAGCAAGGGCGATATCAAGGCAAATTCGTCCGAAGGCGACGTTGACGCGGAGGAAACCTCTTATACCGAGGCGGAACCTTCCGACGAGAACAAGGACGACGAGATCTGATAACAGATACGGCTTATATTGCAAAAACGGAGGACTTCGGTCCTCCTTTTTTTTGTCATAAACCTCTCAGCCGCGGCATAAAGTTTGTCGGAGGTATCTATGGAAAAGGGCGTTGTTCGTAGTGTTTTGGATATCGTAAAAACCGTTGTGATCGCCGTTTTGGTCTCAATGGTGATGGTGCTTGTTTTCGCGCTGATCGTCAAGGCTACCGATCTTAACGAAACGACGATCATGTACGTCAATCAAGGTATCAAGATCGTCAGCGTGTTGATCGGTTGTTTGATTGGATTTCATCGCGGAGGAAAGAGCGGGTGGCTCAAAGGATCGATCTCCGGGCTTTTGTATGTCGCAGCTTCCTTTTTGGTGTTTGCCGCAATTTCGGGCGACTTTTCCGCGGGAACGATCAAGTGGTGGGACGTTTTGATCGGCGCCGTCGTGGGTTTGGGTTGCGGTATCATTGCCGTAAACGTGAAAAAGAGCGCGAAAAACACTTGATATGAACCGACTGATATGATATAATCATATCGTTGATCGGGCGGCAAGTTCGATCGTAAGGAGATTATTATGAAGCATATCAGCACCATTGCTAAAACCGAAAGAAAGTCCGCCGTTATGGGTTGCGGCGAGTGCCAATCCAGTTGCCAATCCGCTTGCAAGACCAGCTGCACCGTCGGCAATCAGACCTGCAAGCAGGAAGAAAGGATCAACAATTCCCAAAAGAAAGAGAACATCTGATCTTCAATGAGGCTTATCACTCACAGTTTCCCCTTTGTTTACAAAGGTGAAACTTTTTATTTGGTCTATCATCCGTACAGCAACAGTTTGCATTCGGTTGATCGCAAAGCATACCTTGTCATCAAACATAAGTATGAAGAGTTGAGTCCGCAAGAGCTTGCGGACTTTTCCGCGTTAACGGAAGCGGAAGTGGGCGAGATCTCGTCCGAGATCGCCGAGCTTGAAAAAGAGGGGCTGATCGGTTTTGACCAAACCTTTCCGTATCAAAAGTCAAACGTCGTTAAGGCGCTTTGTTTGCACGTTTGCCACGATTGCAATTTGCAATGCAAATATTGCTTTGCAAAAGAGGGCACTTACAACACCGCGCGTGATTATATGACCGAAGAGGTCGCCAAAGCGGCGATCGACTTTTTGATTGCCAAAAGCGGCAGTCGCAAGAGCTTGGAGATCGATTTCTTCGGCGGCGAACCTTTGATGAATATGAAGGTCGTCAAGTTTGCCGTAGAATACGGCAAGGAGCAGGCGGCTTTGCACGGCAAGGAATTCAGCTTTACGATGACCACCAACGCCGTTTTGCTAAACGACGAGAACATCGAGTATCTCAATCGTGAAATGGACAACGTCGTCATCAGTATCGACGGCAGACGCGACGTGCACAACCGCGTCAGAAAGACCAGAAACGGTGTCGACGCATACGATCACATTTTGGAAGCGGCAAAGAAGTTCCGCGCGGTACGCGGTGACAAGCGTTACTACATTCGCGGCACTTTTACCGCTTACAATCTTGATTTTTCCAAGGACGTTTTGGCGCTTGCTGACGCAGGGTTCGATCAAATTTCCGTCGAGCCGGTCGTTCTCCCGCCCGAAAATCCGATGGCGATCACCGAAGATAAGGTGGGCGAGGTGCTCCGTGAGTACGACAAGCTTGCCGAGGCGTATATCGACCGCCGCAAAAACGGAAAGTGGTTCAACTTTTTCCACTTTATGATCGATCTGACCGAAGGTCCCTGCATTATGAAAAGACTTTCGGGTTGCTCGGCAGGGTGCGGCTATCTTGCCGTTTCTCCCGTCGGCGACATCTATCCTTGTCACCAATTCGTCGGGGAGACCGATTACCGTATCGGCAACGTCTT
>DMCI01000018.1 GCA_003445835.1 Clostridiales bacterium | reverse complement strand
CTGAATTCGGTTGCAAGCAACCACGTTCAGCATGACGGTGTTCAATGGATGGCTGAAATAAATTCAGCATGACAATACTTTTTGGACAGCCACTTGATTTTTTGCTGACTCATTTTGAACTCTTTGCATTTTGTTTCATGCTGAAGCCCTGCGCTTTCCCGGCGGAGTATAGCAAAAAAGTCCGTAATATGGTATAATTAATCTTTCAAATATAAAGGATGGCGCATATGGCTTTGAATTTACATGGTAGAGATTTTTTGACACTCAGGGATTTTTCCCCCGAAGAGATTATAGGTCTTTTGGATCTTGCAGCCGACTACAAGAAGAAAAAAAAGGCAGGGGAAGCCGTTGACACTTTCCGCGGAAAAAACATCGCGCTGATTTTCGAAAAGACTTCCACCCGCACCCGGTGTTCTTTTGAGGTTGCCGCACACGACCTTGGTATTATGACCACATATCTTGCGGAAGGCTCCCAGATTGGAAAGAAGGAAAGCATTGCAGACACAGCCCGTGTCCTTGGACGTATGTTTGACGGAATCGAATACCGCGGATACGGACAGGAGATTGTTGAAGAACTCGCAAAATTTTCCGAAGTGCCTGTGTGGAACGGTCTCACGAACGAATACCACCCCACCCAGATGCTTGCCGATATGCTCACAATCCGCGAGCACTGCGGAAAACTCAAAGGCCTCAAGCTTGTCTACTTCGGAGACGCACGATACAACATCGGAAACTCACTCTGTGTAGTCTGCTCAAAACTGGGACTGCACCTTGTTCTTTGCACGAACAAAAAGTATTTTCCTTCCGCAAAACTGATTGAAGACTGCAGACCGTGGATGAATGAAAGCGGAGGAACAATCTCACTGGAGGAAGACATCGACAAGGCAACGAAAGACGCCGACATCCTTTACACCGATGTCTGGGTGAGCATGGGTGAGCCTGATGAAGTATGGGCAGAGCGCATTGCCGACTTGAAGCCATACCAGGTTACAAAAGAAGTCATGGCAAAGGCAAAACCTTCCGCAATTTTCATGCACGATCTTCCCTCATTCCACGACCTTAACACAAAAATCGGAAGGGAAATCAGCCGGAAATTCGGAATCAACGAAATGGAAGTGACTGACGAGGTTTTTGAAAGCAGTCAGTCGGTTGTGTTCGACGAGGCGGAAAACCGTATGCACACCATCAAAGCGGTGATGTGGAACACCCTTCTTCCCCCGCAAAAATAACCGAAAAACAAAACCGAAAAGAGCGGAATGCTTCCGCTCTTTTTGTTTATTTGCCCAATTTCTCATTGTTTATTGAATAGCAACGTAAAATTTGTTATAATAGTTATATTACAAAAAGGAACGAAAGTCGTGACGCCGCTTTTTGACGCATTGGTCAAATACAAAGGGCTCAAAGCCCGTTTTCATATGCCTTCGCACGGCGGGAAGAAAAATTTTCCCGCGGACGAAGGTTTGTTTGCTTCCGCGCCTTTTGACGTGACGGAACTTTCCTTTTCGGACAACCTTTCCTGCTCTTCCGGCGTGATCTTGGAAGCGGAAAATTTGGCGGCAAAAGCCTACGGGGCGGATAGGACGCTCTTTTTTGCGGCGGGGGCGACCGACGCGCTTCGCACCGCGCTGCTTTGCGTCAAAAAGGAAAGGATCGCCTTTTTGGGCGATATGCACAAAAGTTTTCACGCAGCGCAGAGGCTGTTTTCCCTTGACGTGACGGATATTTCTTCCATAGATCAGATCAAGGGCTTCGGCGCGGTCTGCGTGACGAGTCCCGACTACTACGGCAGGGTAAAGGACGTAAAGGCGATCGCGGAAAGATGCCGCGAAGCGGGCGCCGCGCTCATCGTAGACGAAGCGCACGGCGCGCATTTTGCGTTCAGTCCGCTTTTGCCCGAAAGCGCGGTGGGGGTGGCAGACTTCGTGATCCACGGCGCGCACAAGACCCTCCCCGTATATACGGGCGGAGCGATGCTTCACGTCAAGGAGAAGTTTTATCAAAAAGCGCGTGAGATGCGACGCGAAGCGATCGGGACGAGCCCGAGCTACCTCGTGATGGCAAGTTTGGACTATGCGCGCGGACTTTTTGAAAAAGAGGGCAAGACCCTCTACGCGGCTTTGAAGGAAAAGATCGACGAAGTGAAGCGCAAATACCCCGCCGTCGAAACGCTTGCTAACGACGACTTTACCCGCGTGGTGTTTTTGAAAAAGGGCGGCGGCTACGCTTTGAACGTCGCTTTGGAAAAGACGGGCGTCTTTGTCGAAGCCGCGGATGCGGATAGAGTCGTGTTGATCGTGACGCCTTTTAACGTCGAGTGGTTGGAAACAGCATTCCGCATTGCGGCGGAATGTAAGGAAGTTAATCCGAAATTTGCCGATATATCCGATATTATCGGTAAAGTAAGCGCGTACGACGTCGGGATATATCCTCCCGGCGTGCCTTTGGTCAAAGCGGGAGAGATCTTTTCAAAGGAGAAGACCGCGCTGTTGCAGGCGAATTTAGATAGACTTTTCGGCACGGTTGATGGTAAAATAGTAACGAAATGAACGAGCTCAGGTACGCAGACGAGGTCAAAAAGTCCTCGGCATACAAAAGCATAGCCGCGGATATCGACAGAGGGGAGTTTTCCCACGCTTATTTTATCCAGTCGGAGGATAAGGACGCCGTCGATACCCTTTTTACGTTGATCGCAATGAAGGCGTATTGCCCAAACGGCGGTTGCGGCGAGTGCGCGGAATGTCACAAAGTTTTGGTGCGTTCCAAACCCGACGTCAAGTATCTTGCGGAAGGCAAGGAGAACTTTACCGTAGCGGAGATGAGCGAGGTGACCGAGGACGCCGGTATGACGGCGTTTGAAGGGGGGCGCAAGCTTTACTTCTTCAAAAACTTCGAAAATCTTGCCGACGCGCCGCAAAACAAACTGTTGAAAACGCTGGAGGAACCCTTTGACAAAGTGCATTTCATTTTGTCGGCGGCGTCAGTCGCAACGGTGCTTCCCACGGTGTTGTCCCGTGTGAAACAAGTGCCGCTCGGCGCCTTTCCTACGGAGAGCGTCAAAGCCGCTTTGATAAAAGACGGCGTCCCGCAGGACAGGGCGGAACGCGGCGCCGGACTTTCGCAGGGGAATTTGACCCGCGCCAGAGAGTTTGCCGTCGACGAGGATTTCTCCCGTCACGTGACGGAAGTCACCGACGTTTTGACCGAACTTAAGGGCAGCGCGGACGTTTACCGCTTTGTCAAAGAGGGGATATTTTCAAAAGATCGCATCGAACGCACGCTCTCGATGTTTGAACTTGTTTTTCATTGCGTGATGAGCGCCCATTTGGGACTGCCCGTCGCGC
Organism: Clostridiales bacterium; assembly: GCA_003445835.1. GTDB lineage: Bacteria > Bacillota > Clostridia > Christensenellales > CAG-1252 > CAG-1252. Next base: position 15,016 of record DMCI01000018.1, on the reverse strand, counting down.
TTTCGGAAAAGACGGAGGCAATAAGCGCCATCGCCGAAATGTACGGCGTGGCTGCCGTCGGGGAAGCGCTTAACGTGATCCTGACTTGCCGCGCAAGACTGAAAGCAAACTGCAACGCGACCAACGTCGCGGATTACTTATTATTGAAATTAGCGGAGGTAAAATACAAATGCCGTTCGTAGTCGGAGTCAGATTCGGTAACAACAAAAAAGTTTATTCGTTCGATCCCGCGGGAGAAAGTTATTCCGAAGGGGATATCGTTATCGTGGATACCCAAAAAGGGAGCGAGATGGGCGAGGTCGTAAAAGGCAATTACGAAGTTGCGGAGGATACCCTTCCGCCCGAGCTCAAAAAGGTGCTTCGTCACGCCAACGGGCGTGATTTCGATCTTTGCAAAAAAGCAAAGGAGACCGAGCCGCGCGCTTTGGAGATCGCCAAAGAGAAAGCAGCCAAGTTGGGTATTGCGTTGAAATTTATTTCGTCCGAAGTTTCCTTTGATTGCAAGCGCGTCGTTTTGTGCTTTACGTCGGAAGACAGGGTGGATTTCCGTGAACTCGTAAAGGAACTTGCATCCGCCTTGCACGCCAGGATCGAACTTCGCCAATTGTACGAAAGGGACGACGTCAAATTGCGCGGCGCCCTTGGAATGTGCGGCAGGGAATGTTGTTGCCGTTCGTACTTGCGTGACTTTGAAAAAGTCACCGTCAAGATGGCAAAGGTGCAGGGGCTTTCGTTAAACCCCACCAAGATCAGCGGTATTTGCGGCAAGTTGATGTGCTGTTTGAAATATGAAAACGAGTACTACGCCGAAGTCTTTAAGCAAATGCCGAAAGTGGGCGGTAAAGTGATGACGCCGGACGGACTTGCCGTCGTGGAATCCAACGATATGCTCAAAAAGATCGTTACTTGCAAAGTTTTCGTGGACGATACTTATATCATCAAAAAGTTCGATCTGGGGGATATTACCATTTTGAAACCTACGCCGCAACAGCCTTCTTCCAAAAAGGATAAAAAGAAGGACTCCCGTCACGGTGAAAAGCCTTCGCACGAGAGGGAAAAGCCCGCGGAGGACTTGGAGGAAGACCTTGACGCTCTTGACGATGCGGATTCCCTCCCCGATACCGACGAAGAATAACTCTGTTTAGGGCGCGGATGCCGTTGATTTTGGATATTGACATTCGCGCGCGTGTTGTAGTATCATAGTTGTATGCTTAAATCTCGCATATTTATTATTTTAACAATTGTATGTGCGCTCGTTCTTGTTGCAACGGGCCTTTTTGCTTGTGGACCCAAAGACGTCGTCCCCGAAGACGGGCGCGTCGTCGCGGTCGCCACGGCGATGGACACCGTCTATGCGGCGATGGTCGCGTCGGACGGTTCTGCGGGCGCCAACTTCTTTACTCTTAAGGCAAACGGCAGTTACGAGTCGGGCGAAGCGGTCTACGATTTCAATTTGGGCGGCACTTTTGATATCACGCAAAACAACCGCGACGACGACAAGCGCTCTCAACTTTTGTTTGAACTCAAAAAGGGCAGCGCGGAAATCTTTTTGCTTTACTATTCGGACGGCAAGTTGTATTTGGACTTCCCGCCGTACGCCCGCCGCGGCATGATCTCGGACGTCAATCTTGCCGAAATCGTGCACGAGCTTTACGGTGAAAAACAATCCGGTGTCGTCAAGACCGTCGCCGATAGCCTTTCCTTGGTCGCCAGCCGCATCTTTTCTTCTTGCCATTGCTATACGACGGAGGAAGGCGATCGCTACGTGTTCACGCTTTCTTATCCCCGTCTTTTCGATGCGTTTGCTTCCATCGTTACGTCTTGGAACGCGGGTTTTACGTCTGAGGAACTTCTTTCGGCGCTCCGCTTGACGGAGGAAAAAATCGAGGATCTTTCCGCAAACGCGGCGGCTACCACCGTGGAATTTGTCGTCAAGGACGGCACCTTCCTTTCCGCGGCGGCTACCGTCAAGGATAAGAGCTCCGTCAAACTGGATTCTTTTGCTTTGACGCGCGGCTCGGACGACATTACGCTTCCCGGTGCGCTTTCTTCTTTTACCGAATTCGATCTTCGCAATTTTGCTTTGTCCGGCACGATGACCCTTTCCGCCAATGAGCAGGAGGATCGCACCGTCAACTACGACGTTGACGTCAGTACGAGTTTCGACGAGGCGTCGTACGCCTTTGCTTACGACTTCAAGTCGCATTACGTCGCGGGGCAAGGGTTGGAATTCTCCCTTGCTTTGACGGACAAAAACGGCAAGCATTCCGCCTTTAACGTTCGCGGCGAATATTTGTACGTCGATCTTACCGAGTACGGCGTAGCCAAATGCAAGATCAAGACCAAGGAACTTTCCGATAGGCTCGGCGCCGCCGGCTTTAAGGACGTTGGGGACTTTGACTTCCGCGACAAACTGCATATGCTCGTGCTTCTTGCGGCGGGCAAGACGGAAAACGGCGACGTCGTATCCTATTCCCTCGGTGAGGATTTCTTTGATCTTCTTTCGGAAAAGATCGGGTTCAAGGGGTTGTTTGGCGTCAGCGAGGCGGAACTTTCCTGGAACAAAGCAAACAACCGTTTGCAAAATCTTTCCGCATCCTTGACCGTTTGCGGGATGACGGCTTCTCTCTCCGCCGAGACGTTTACCTTTGGTACGCCTGTGGCGCTTGCCGCGGTGGACGACGCTTCCTATACGGATCTTGCCGCCAAGCAGACCACGCATATCGCTTTGTCCGGGGTCATCCGTCAAAGCACCGTGTTTGAAACGGATGGGGAACTTCTTTCCGCACTCCTTTCTTCCTTGTCGGGCGAAACGATCACCTTTACCGAAAACAGCGCGATGCAGTATGCCGCCGACTTTGTGTTCAATGCGGACGGCAGCGTCAAAAACTTCTTCGCGCGTTTGTACGGCGCCCGCGGCGGCGAGATCGTAAACATTTACTTTACCGACGAAACCGAGGACGTTTTCTATTTGATCTATCCCGAAGATGCCGGCTCCGGCGTGCGCAAAGCGCGCGCCTTTACCTTGGCGGAAGACCCGCTTGCCGCCTTTAACGCGACGCTTGGCGCGGCGGATAGCAGCGTGGGGCGCAGAGTGCTCCTCGGCGGCAATGAAAATACCTTTATGTTCGGCGTACATTCGCCGATGGTCGGCGTGATCGCGGAAAAGATCGCATCCGTTTATCCTGCCTTCGACTTGGATATCCTTTCTTCCTTGAAGTGCAGACGGTACGAAACGCGTCTTTCCGACGGTCTCATCACGACCAAGATCGTCTTTGACGATAACAACGATCTTCAGATCACCGCGACTTCTTACGCCGTGACTTTCAACGATGAAAAGAGGATAGAATCTTTGACGGCGACTACGCCCGAAACGGTTGCGATCCTTGCGGATAACGATATGCCCGACGTCGCCACGGCGGTCTTTACGGGCGGGCTCACCTATCGCGTCTCCTTAAAAGACGCCCTCAACGGTGAAAAGATCTGGTCGTACCGCAACGTTCCCACCGGTATGGGCAGGGAAGGTCAGACGGAAAACGTCGAAGCGACCGCGCTCCTTCTCGGCAAAGCGATCACGGCGACCGTCAAGGCGGATCTTTCGCCCGCCACGGAGGTCGATCTTGCGGGCAGCGCCACCTACGGCAACCGTTACGACGCGGGTACGCGCACCTTTACGATGGATTACTACAACGACGCTACGCCCGCGACCATTCTCGGCTCCTTCTCCTATTTGGTGGCGTCCGTCGGCAACATGGAGTATCCCAAGGAAGCCGTTTGGGATCTGGCGGGAGTCTCCACCTCTCTTGCAAGAAGAGACTTCTTCGTAAGACCCAAAGTAAAAACCTATTTCGGCAACGAGATCTACCTCGGCGAAGTCGCCGTCTTCAACCTGCATATCGAGGGAGAAAAGGCGGTTTCCACCGATTACACGATGACCTTCGTCGCCTACGACGGCAGGGATCCTTTGGACGCGGCGGTCTACTCCGACGTCCTCGTCGTAAAAACGGAGGACGATCAAACCGTGGAAGTTCGCCACGTGGAGTGGGATCTTACCAATGCGTTTATCGAAAGTAAGATCAGAAACAACCTTTTGTACGCTTATACCACCGATCCCGCGCAACCCGATATCATGCGCGCCAAAGTCTACGATTCCACCGGCGCGTATACCGTGCTGGAAGTCCCCGTCTTCTTTGAAGCGAGGGTCGTCAATACGGCGGACTTTGACGTGACGGGACTTGAGGGCGTCACTTACGACGCGGCGACGGGCTTCACTTTCGACGTGTTGCGCGTAAGAGGGCTTTCGCCCACCAAGACCGTCGGCGTGTTGCCGCAATCTTTCGTCGCCAATGCGGGCGAATCGGATGAATGGCAGGTCGCGGGCGTCAAGTGGTCTTTCGACGCGATCGAAAACGTTGTCAACGCTTCGGGCGCAACGGGCACTTTGACCTTGACCATCGGTGACTCCATCAGCGGCTATCAGGAGATCGAATATCCCTATGCGTTCACCTCGGTGACCGTCACGAACACGTCGCTTTTGACGGCGGATAAACAACCCGTCGCCACCATCGCAAGGACGGGAGCGTCCCTCTTTGAGTACGCGGCGACGCACCTCAACGCTTATACCTATACTTTCCCCGTATACGTCCGCGTGGATTACGTGTGCGGGACCGAAAACGGGTCGGAAGACCTTTTGGTCAAATGGCAGTACGACAAGCCTTTTGCGGAAAACGCTCTTTGCGACGGTGGGTCGTATCTTTTGACCGGCGCGGTAGGCAGCGAGCCTTTGACGGTGGCGCTGTCCTTTGACAGACAGTTGATCACGTCTTATCGCTTCCAAGACGAAGCGACGATGACGGCAAGCGGCGCTTTGTCCGTTCACCAGGGCAAGACCTGTTTGACTTTCTCGGTTTTGGACGCTCTTGCGGAAAACGGTGTGAAGTATACTTCCGTCGACAACTATCCCGCCACGCTGGAAGTTGCGTTTAACGGCGGCGACGTTTACGTGCCCGTTGCCGTAACGTGGGATCTTTCTGCGTACGCCGGCAGGGCGGATATGATCGGCAGCGGCGCTCTCGTTGCGGTGCAAGCCACCGCTAAGGGGCAGATTTTCGACGTTTACGTTTATATCTCGCCGGCATACGATTCGATTTATACCGACGCGGGCTTGACCGAGTCCGGTCTGACCTTCCGCCTGATGTCTGCGGGTGAACTTGCCGAGGACGGCATGCACTACAAACTCGTAGTCACCGATCCCCGTTCGGTTGAAAACTATCCGAGCGTTCTCTACGCAAACGGCGGACATACCGTCACGGTCGTGGAGTGGCTTGGCTTGGACGCCGTAACGCGCCTTTATGCCGAAAACTACGAGACCACCGCGCCCAACGCGGTAGCGGGCAACGTGACCGTGCGCGCCAAGATCGGCAACGACGCGGTCGGATACAAAGAGATACCGATTCCCGTTTCCATCGTGGACAGCGTGATAGACGAAGACTTGATCCAAGTCAGCGGACTTCCCTTTGCGGCAAGTTCCGAGATGACGGGCGGTTCTACGCCTTACGCCGTGACGCCGAGCTATGCGCCTTTGACGGTAAGCGGCGTGGATTGCAGACTCTCGTTGGACGCTAACCCCTATTACGTCGATCCCAAAGCGCAAACGACCTATCCCGCATATCTTGACTTTGAGCTGGATGGCAGGGCGGTACGAGCCGCGGCAAAATGGGATCTTGACGCCATCCCCGACGACGCCGCTACGGCGACGGAAAGCGTCAACTACGTCGCGTGGGCGATGATAGACCTCGGCGCTTCCTTCAAAAAAGTTAAGATCCCCGTGGCAGTCACCGTGTTGAAACGCGAAATCGACGTCGTTTGGATCAAAGAAAGCGACGGCAGTTACACCAACGAAAAGTATCTTGACATTGACGGGTACACTCTTGACCCCTTCGGCGACGACGTTACGGGCGACGAGGTGTCGCTGGACGTAAAGGTGCAGTTTAAGAAGGACGCAAATCGCTATCCCTTGAAACTCAAGTACAGCAAAAAGAACGTCGTGCTCTCCTACGACGGCAGCAACGTTTACGAAAACGTCTCGGTCAAGGTGGGCAATGAAAGCGGCGGTTATCGCACGATCGGCGGCTACACGATCCGCATTCTTTCCAACATCGTTTCCAAGATCCGCGTACCAAACGGCGGCGGATACGAAACCTTCTTCGAGGCGGTCTACGACGGCGGCACGGGGAATATGACTTATAACTACTATTCCGCGGTGGATATGGGGACGGATCTTCCCACCGAGATCAAAGCCACGTTCGGACAGGACGGTACGGAAGTCACGGTGCCTATTGCTACGGAAAACAACGCGGGCAAAGGTTTGGTGTTCTCGTGGGATCGCAGTAAGGACGGCAATCATTATCTCGGCGTTGTGTTCTGGAACCCCTCCGTTTCGGAAGCGGTGGGCGGCGCGCGCCAAGCGATCTACAACAGCAAGCAAAAGAACTTTGCGGTGCCGAGGACGGATATGTTCTTCAACGGCTCCTTTACCGACAGCGTCGTATACCGTGACAGCGTGGATGCGGCGGGCTTTATCACGGCAAGCGGCTTCCTTGCGGACAGAGACGAGGAGATCCTTACCGACAAGATCGCCAAAGAGTATCAAAATCGCTACGTCACCGTAGACGCGGACAATGCGGCAAAGTTCGGCGCAAACGAGATCTTGACCGTGGGCACCTACCGCCTGTACGTCTCGGTGGAAGGACACGAACAGTTTGAAGGCAAGGTGTATACGACCTTTACCGTCACGCCCAAGGATATCACGGGTACCGTTACTTTGTACGTAAACGGCGCTCGTCGCACCGAGACCGATCCCAAAGAGCAATACAACGGCACGGCGTTCCAAGTGCGCGCCAAGGCAAATTACGGCATTGACGTACCCTTCCTCGTGGACGGTTTGTCGGCGCAACCGGTGACCGACGTCCATTACACGGCGGGCAACGTCACCCCGTACGTCTTTGCGGTCACGGTGGACGTCACCGATCAGATCGGTAAAAACTACAAAGTGGAAAATGCAACGGTAGCGTTTAAGATCACCGAAGCCACCCTCCCGGACGGCGCGGCGGATATCCGCTTGACTTGGGCTGCCACGAGACACGAGTTTGACGTTACGGTCAAAGTCTTCGGCAATACTCTTTCCAATGATCCGACCTTGACAAACGGGTACAAGATATATTACTATGATACAGATAGTTCGCTGGAAGAAACCACCACGTTTACGGCAGGCAACACCTACTACTATACGTTGGAGATCAAAGTCCCGAACTATATGGAGGTCGATCGCGTGCGCTATGCGATCACAGCCGCATAAGGAGGAATTATGGAAGAAAAAGACAAAAATGAATTGACAACGGAAGAGGCTGTTGACGAAGTGCTTATCACGGAAGACGATCCCATCGAATCCGAGGAAGCGGAAGAGCTCGAAGAGATCAAAGAGATGGAAGAACTCGAGCCTGAACAGCCCGTAAAAGCCAAAAGAAAGCTTAAAAAGTGGCAGATCGCGCTTATTTGCGTGGCGTCATTCATCGTGCTTGTTGGCGTCGGAGTAGGCCTTTTCTTCTTGATCGGCGGGCTTATTTCGCCAGAATACAATCCCGTTGAAGTGGAGTTTGAAAACACCCGTCCTGACTACGAAGTGACCTATACGGCAAGTGAGCTTGCTTTGATCGAAAGCGCAATGGCAAACGGCGCGTCCGAAGACACCGTCAAGGAAGCGATCGCGATGATGTACGCTAAGGCAAACGACAACAAGATCAATCACGCAGATAACGCTATCACCGTGCTTCGCGGCGAAGGCTCCGCGGCGGTCGGCATCAACTTTATGGGCACCACGATCACGCCGGACGGCACGATGATCGTGCGCGGTTTCAAGGCGCAGTCGGGCGACGCGTTCTACTATCAAAAGGCGGCTAAGGTCGTTAAGTGCAGCGTGGACGCGGCGTTGGATATCATTGCAGCTAAGCTGAATCAGCAGGAAAGGACGTTTGCCGCCGGCGACGGTGAAAACTACGTGACGGTTGCCCTGAAGGGCAGCGACGCCAAGATCGACAAGAAAAAGGCGGAAATGACCACCATTCCTTATCTGCAAGTGGGCAATCCTACCAAAAACGTCAAGCACGTTGACGAAGAAAACTTTATGAAAAACGGCAATTATCTTGACGATCCGAGGGAAATCATCAACTTCCGCATCATCAAGGACTACATCGTCTTGAAACCGCTGAAGAAGGGCGAAAAGTACATTGAGTACGATCCGGTCAACAAGTATTATACCTGCCGCTTCTCTCTTGCCATCGACGGCGATGAGGAGACCTATATGGCTTGCGCGGGCACTTCCATCAAATACCTCAGAGAAAGCAGCGAGAGCCCCAACCTCAAGTACAGCAAGTATGACGTGATCTTTGAAGTTTGGGACAACGGTTACGCTAAAAAGATGCACGACGACGAATGCTGGGCGGGTGATATCGAATTGCTTGGCGCTACCAGCACCACGTCGAGCGAAAACTGGTACGAGAGCATCTTCTACTACGATTACGACAAGAACCTCTTCAACGAAGAGGATCAAGCAAAGTACGAAGGAGAAGACTGGGCAGGCAAGATCATTGCCGACTACAAAAAGCAGTTGAAGTGGTAAAAACAAACGAAAACACCGTTGGAACTTTCCAACGGTGTTTTTTTATGCCTTGCCGAGGACGACGGATCTTAAAAAATCTGCCGCCCGTTTTGCTTTTTGCTCATCGGGGTGCTCCACCATGATGCGGACGAGGCTTTCGGTACCGCTGGCGCGCAGGAGAACGCGACCTTCTTTGAGTTTTTCCTTGACCTCTGCGGCGGCGCGCCGTACGGCTTCGTCGTTTGCGACGGATTTGTCTTTTACCGCTACGTTCAAAAGCACTTGCGGGTAGACCGAGGGGAGAGGCGTATCGTCCAACGGGCCGTCTGTCAGAATGCTTTTCATCAAGGCGGCGCCGACAAGCAACCCGTCCCCGGTGGGGAGGAGGTCACCGAGGATCACGTGGCCGCTCTGTTCGCCGCCGAGGTTCAGGTTTTCCGCTTGCATGGCGCTTGCAAGCGCCGCATCGCCGATCGCGCAGGAAAGGGGAGTAACGCCCATTTCCGTCAAGCTTTTGAGCACGCCGCTGTTGGTCATCACGGTCATCACCACGCGGTCTTTGTTGAGTTTTCCGCGCGCTTTCATTCTTAGGGCAAGGAGGTAGGTGACGAGGTCGCCGTCTAAGATCGTTCCTCGTTTTGTCACGGCGACGATGCGGTCTCCGTCTCCGTCGATGGCAACGCCGATATCCGCGCCTTTTCGTAAGACTTCTTCGCGGCAAACTTCGGGATGCAGGGCGCCGCAACCTTCGTTGATGCGACTGCCGTCCTCGCGGGCGTTCAATACCGTTACGGAGGCGCCCAGGGCGCCGTAGAGCCCGCGTAAGGCGCTTCCCGCCCCTCCGGCAAGGTCTACGACGACTTTGACGCCCGTAAGGTCGCCTATCTTGCTTTTTACGTAGTTTTCGTAACGGGCAAGATCGGACTTTTCCGCAAAGGGGTAAGCGCAGGCGCAAAGCGGCGTAAAGGCAAGCATCCTTTCTTCGATCTCCCGCCGCTCGGCGTCACTGAGCTTCCCCTTTTTGGTGAACACTTTGAGCCCGTTGTATTCGGGCGGGTTGTGACTTGCCGTCACCATCACCGCCGCGTCGCAGTCCGATACGGTCAACAGATAATACAGCGCGGGCGTGGTCACGACGCCTACCGCGCGGAACGTCCCGCCGTTTGCCGTTACGCCGCAACAAAGAGCGTGCGCCAAAGAGAGGGAAGACGGGCGGTTATCCCGTCCGATCAATATCTTGCCGTATCCCGCAAGAGCCGCTCCCAGACGGTATGCCGTATCCTCCGTCAGGGTCGTTCCGTATATGCCGCGAATGCCGTCCGTACCAAAGCGCAAAGTGTTCATATCCTAATATATTCCGCCCCTCGGCAAGATGTTTCGGTTTTGGGGCTTCGTGCATATAATAGAGGGAATGGGAGGACGAATATGTGCGGGATCATCGGATACGTAGGGAAGAGGGACGCCGTCCCCGTGTTGCTTGACGGGCTTAAAATGCTGGAATACCGCGGTTACGACAGCAGCGGCGTCGCGGTGCACAACGGCGCCAATCTCACGGTGGTCAAGCGGGCGGGGCGGCTTTCCGTCTTGGAAGCCGCTCTTTCCGCACGGGCAGTCAAGGGGTGTTGCGGTATCGGGCATACCAGATGGGCTACGCACGGAGTCGCCACCGATCAAAACGCTCATCCTTTCGTATCTTCTTACGGTAAGTTTGCCGTCGTGCATAACGGCATTGTATCCAATTATCTACACGTCGCCGACTTTTTGCGGGAGCGGGGCGTACGGTTTTGTTCGGATACCGACAGCGAGGTCATCGCGCATTTGATCGACTTCTACTATACGGGCGACGTTCTTTCCGCCCTTTGCCGCGCGGTGAAAGAGGTCAAGGGCAGTTTTGCCCTCGGCGTGATCTCGGTCTACGAGCCGCACGTCGTTTACGGGGTCAGAAAGGACAGTCCGCTGGTTGTCGGAGAAGGGGAAAAAGAATTCGCGCTTTGCTCGGACGTTTCGGCAATTTCTGATTTTTGTCATCGATTTTGCGCCTTGCAAAACGGGGAGATCGTCCGCCTTTCGGAAGAAAAAGCGGAACTGTTTGATTTTGAGGGGAACCCTCTCCCGTTGCGATTTGAAAAACGGGAAAAGGAAGAGTTTGACGATCGCGAACTAGGGGTGGACGATATGCTTGCGGAGATACGACAGATCCCCGCGTCGCTTCTTCTCGGTTATGAAAAATTTCCCAAAGGGAAGGTGCGTGCCTGTTTGAAAAAGGATATCAAAGATATCCTTGTCCTCGGATGCGGCAGTGCGTATCACGCGGGACTGGTGTTTGCGGAAGCGATGCGGGAAATTGCGGGAGTATGCGTCAGAACGGAGATAGCAAGCGAGTTTTTGACTGAAAACTGTTGCGTAAGCAAGGATACCCTCGTGATCGCGGTGTCGCAAAGCGGTGAAACGGCGGATACTCTTTTGGCGGTGGATCGCGCAAAAAACTGCGGCGCGACCGTGCTTTCCGTCTGTAACGCCCGTGCGTCCTCTTTGGTGCGCGCGTCTGACTGTTCCCTGATCACGAGGTGCGGCAGGGAAAAAGCCGTCGCCGCCACGAAGTCCTACGTTTCGCAGGTGCAATATCTTCTTTTACTTTGCTTGGAATATGCGGATATCAAGGGGAAAACACAAAAATCCCGCTTGGCGGATCTGCGACGGGAAGTCGCTTGTCTTCCTCAAAAAGCAGAGGAGATCCTTCGAGTGGAAAACGACCTTAAAAAGGTCGCTTTGGATATAAAAAACGCCAAGGCGGTATTCTTCCTCGGCAGGAAGGGGGACTACTCAGCGGCAAAGGAAGGAAGTTTGAAACTCAAAGAGGTCAGCTATCTGTTTTCCGAGGCGTATCCGTCGGGAGAACTTAAGCACGGCACGCTTGCGTTGATGGAAAGGGGCGTCTACGGCGTGGTGATCGCCACAGATCCCGCGCTTTTGCTCAAAAACGCCATGACGGTATCCGAGATCACGTGTCGCGGCGCTTCTTCCGTCGTGATCGCGTCCGCGTCTTTTGCCGGGGAGATCAAGGCGGATCACGTCGTCGCCATCCCCGATACGGACCCCGTCGTCAGCCCGATCCTTTCCGCCGTCGTGATGCAGTATTTTGCCTATTTTGCGGCAAAAGCCCGCGGGTGCGACGTGGACAGACCGCGCAATCTCGCAAAATCCGTTACGGTCGAGTAGGAGCGGGCGTGCGCCCCTGCGCCCGGCGCGCATATGCATATTCATATATAATATAAACAATTTTTTATAAAAACGCTTTACAAACTATATATTATTAAAGTATAATGCCAATATCCGCCGAGGTCGGCGGAATCCTTACTTTTGCTTTAAGCAAAGGTCAATCAGTCCAAAAGGAGGTAGTAACATGAGTAAGTATGAAGTTTTGTACATTCTGAACGGTGAAGCGACCGAAGAAGTCAAAACCGCTTGCGCGGACAAGTTTGCCGCTTTGGTCACCGAGCTCGGTGGCAGCGTCCAAACCGTCGACAAGTGGGGGATGAGAAAGTTCGCCTATCCCATCAATTACAAGACCGAAGGCTACTATGTTCTCATGAACTTCGAAGCTGCGCCCTCTGTTCCGGCAGAGATCGAGCGTCAGATGAGAAACGACGAGAACGTGGTTCGTTACATGGTCACAAAGAAGTAATCGGAGGAAATTTATGAATAAAGTATTTTTAATCGGCAACCTTACCAAAGATCCCGAACTGTCCAATACCAACAACGGTATCCCCGTTTGTAAGTTCACTCTTGCCGTCAGCAGACGTTTCGGCAACACCGAGACCGACTTCCTTCCCGTCATCGTGTGGAGAGGTCAGGCTGAAAACTGCGGCAAATTTTTGAAGAAGGGCAGCAAAGCGGCAGTCGCCGGCTCGGTGCAGACTCGTTCTTACGACGCCAACGACGGCAGCAAGCGCTACATCACCGAGATCGTTGCCGACGAAGTACAATTCCTTTCCACCAAAGGTATGGAAGGAGACGTTGCTCCCACCCCCGTGCCCGGTGACAACAATCAGCGCATCGGCTCGGCTGTGACCGACGACGATCTCCCGTTCTGATTTAAGTTTAATAGGAGATTAAAATGAAAAATATCGAAGAAAAGGGCGCAAAGCGTCCGGCAAGAAAGCCCGCCAAGAAGAAGGTTTGCATCTTCTGCGTGGACAAAGTTGAAGAAATCGACTACAAAGACGTCCAAAAACTCAGGAAGTTTATCACCGAGAGCGGCAAGATCGCTCCGAGGCGTTCCACCGGTGTTTGCGCAAAGCACCAGAGGATCCTCGCCGCGGCGATCAAGCGCGCAAGAGTGATGGCGCTCCTCCCCGAACCCGGTTCGGACAAAGAGTAATTTAAGAGAAGCGCAATCAAGCACCCCGCTAATTGCGCTTTTTCTTTCGGGAAGCCGAAAGACAGCTTGCGCCGCACGGCGCTAAAAGGAGAGAGTATGGAAGAGATCGTTCTTACCACGGAAGGATATAAAAAGCTCGAGCAAGAGCTTGACCATTATATCAAAGTAAAAAGACCGGAAGCGGCGGAGAAAGTTAAGCTCGCGCGTGAATTCGGCGACCTCAGTGAAAACGCGGAATACGATGCGGCAAAAGACGAGCAAGGTATCGTCGAAGCCCGTATCCGTGAACTTGAGGAGACGTTGAAGCGCGCCAAGATCATCGACGGCGAAGCGATCGATACGACGGTGGTCAGCGTGGGCTGCTTCGTCAAGATCCACGACCTTGAATACGACGAGAAGGACGAGTTTAAGATCGTCGGCAGCGCGGAGGCAAATTACGCGGAGCATAAGATCTCCAACGAATCCGTCCTCGGGGCGGCGTTGCTCGGCCACAAAAAGAACGACGTCGTTGAAGTCAGGGCACCGGCAGGCGTGAGTCAGTTTAAGATACTGAACATCCGCAAGTAACTTACACGCATTCGCCTCGCCGCGAATGCGTATTTTTTTGGCGGAAAAGGGGGAAAGCCTCGTTTTCCGCGCCATTCGGAGGAGAATATGGCAGAAGAAATCGTTAGCACAGAGAATATATCCGAAGCGAAGCAAGTCAGAATGCAAAAGCTTGCCGCCCTCGTGGAGGCGGGGCAAGACCCCTTTGTCGAGGTCAAATTCGACAAGACGCATTCCTCTAAGGATATCAAAGACAACGCCGAAGAACTCAACGAGAAGGAAGTCACCATCGCGGGCCGCTTGGTTTCGCGTCGCGTGATGGGCAAGGCGAGCTTTGCTCACTTGTTGGACGGCGAAGGCAAGATCCAAATCTACGTCCGCCGCGACGACATCGGCGAAAACGAATATATGGCGTTTAAGCAACTTGACATCGGCGATATCATCGGCGTCAAGGGCTTCGTCTTCCGTACGCAGACCGGCGAGATCAGCGTACACGCCAAGTCCTATAAGCTACTCAGCAAATCCTTGCTTCCCCTTCCGGAGAAGTTCCACGGGCTTCAGGATACCGATCTCAGATATCGTCAACGTTACGTTGACCTGATCGCCAATCCCGAGGTGAAGGAAGTCTTTATCAAGAGGAGCAAGATCATTTCCACCATCCGCGAAGTCTTGGACAAAAAGGGCTTCATCGAGGTGGAGACCCCCGTTTTGAACACCCTTGCCGGCGGCGCAAACGCCCGTCCCTTCGTCACGCACCACAACACCCTCGATATCGATATGTATATGCGTATCGCGACGGAATTGCATCTTAAGAGATGCATCGTCGGCGGGTTTGAAAAGGTGTACGAGATCGGCAGACAGTTCCGCAACGAGGGGATGGATACCAAGCACAATCCCGAATTTACGACCATCGAGCTTTACCAAGCGTACGTCGACTACAACGAGATGATGCGTATCACCGAGGAGCTTTATACCGCCGCGGCGATGAAGGTCAACGGCTCGTTGGACCTCGTCTACCAAGGACAGGAGTTGCACCTTCAAACCCCGTGGGAAAGACTTACGATGGTGGAAGCCGTCAAAAAGTACACCGGGTTGGACTTTGATAACGACGACCTCGCATCCTTGATCGAACGCGGCAACAAGATGGGTCTTGATATGCCGGCGGATACTTCGTGGGGCAACGCCCTTTACAACATCTTCGACGCCTTCGTGGAGGAGAAGCTTATGGGCCCGGTGTTCATCACCGATTACCCCGTGGAAGTCAGCCCGCTTGCCAAGAGGAAGCCTTCCGATCCCCGCTTGACCGAGCGTTTTGAGTTTTTCATTTTCGCTTCCGAAGGCGGCAACGCGTTCAGCGAGCTCAACGATCCTTTGGATCAACGCAAGCGTTTTGAAGCGCAAATGGCGGCAAAGGCAAAGGGCGACGAAGAAGC
>DMCI01000114.1 GCA_003445835.1 Clostridiales bacterium | reverse complement strand
TCCTTGCGGTTTGATGCTATACAGCACTTTGTGCTGATGATATGCAAGCTGCCGCTTGATGATATGCACGCATTCGCGTGATAATGCGGATAAAAGAATATTGATTGTTTAGCTTGTTTTTGATATATATAAACTTTGCTTGCTTTTCCATCGGGGGTATATTATAATCATAATATGAAAAAAGTTGCTTTACTCGGAGATTCCATTCGATTAATCGGTTACGGGACGAAAGTGCCGGATTTACTCGGGAAAGACTATGAAGTATTTCAGCCCGAACTGAATTGCCGATTTGTAAAAAACACGCTTCGTATGCTTTATGATTACAAAAATGAGCTCGCGGACTGCGATATCATCCATTGGAATAACGGTCTCTGGGATTGCGCTCATCTGTTTGATGACGGACTGCCCTTCTCTTCCGACGATGAATATGTGGAGAATATGCTGCGCGTTGCCACCCTCTTAAAAGGAATCACCAAAAACGTGATTTTTGCGACAACGACCCCCGTACGTGAAGAGGCTCCCAACAATAAAAACGTCGATATCGACCGCTACAATGCGATACTCGTACCGAAGTTAAGAGAAATGGGCATCGTAATAAACGACTTAAATACCTTGCTGAAGCAGGACGTGGAAAAATACATTCGAAGCGACGATATGATACACCTGACCGATGCGGGTATCGATTGCGCGGCTAAACAAGTGGCAGAGTACATAAGAAAATTCTGATTCACGAAGAACTTCGCACCGAGCATCTCTCTTTGCGGCAAACTTGGCGCGATTTCCGCCGTCCCCCTGTGCAAAACAGCTCTCCCGTCACTCGGCAGGAGGGCTGTTTTACGATACAACCTTTAAAAGTCTTCAAAATTCAACTTTCGTTACCACCGCCCCGCCATTAGATACAAAAACGAACCCCAAGGGTCACTTGAGGTTTGTTTTTGTTAGATAACTTTTTTAAACAATTCTTAAATCACTCGTTTTGACTGCGACTGCACTATCGTAAGCCGCAGCTTCTTCCGGCTCATAGAAATCCACTTCCACCTTCCCCGAAACAACGCTGTCATCCACAACACATCCGACCGCATCCTTGTGTATGCCGCACTTAGCGTAGCACTCTCTTTCAACGATCAATTGCACCCGATCACCGATCGAGAATGGTAGAGTATCCAAAATAGTTTTTGCATTGGCATAGACCTTTTCCAAATCCGAAAAGATCTCTTTTTCAATCTCTTCGGGCAATTTTTCGTTTTCAACGATCAAGTCACTCTGCTCTAATTCTCTGATAATATACTCGCCCAGAATCTTCGGATGAAAGAACAGAACATCGGCAGTATTTGCAAAGACCTTCAGCACGATCCCGTGCGTATCTTTCTGAAGTCCCGGTTCCGCCTTGAGCTTTTCGTTGTTTATCCTTATCAAATCAGCTTTCTTCATTTTATCCATCCTCCGAAAGGGGTAATAAGTACGATCTCACCCTCGGGTCGCAGCATCCATCCCGAATAGAACGTCTTTGAGCTTAGCGAGACGGGGATCGCCAACTGTTGTCCGTGTTCATCAAGATTCTTTCTTTTATACTGTCCGCTTTTATAGGCAAGAAGCGCTTGTTCGGCATACGTATTCCTTAATTCTTCCGAATCATCTATAGTATATCCCCACTCTTTGAAAAGAGCAACCTTTCCTTTTCCGAAATGCTTCGGCGCAAAAACATAATCACGAAATTTCTCAATCCCACTAACTGCGTGCGCCTTGGTTTGAACAATACTATAGGAAATCCCTTTTTGTTTACAATCACAATGCGGATGCAAAGGTCGTTCCGGCATATTGCTTGCAATAAAATAGCAACCGTCAACGGATGTGCACGTCAAACAATGCCCTTTTAGTGCCATAAGGTTACGCAAAATATCGCGGAGCCATTAATGAATAAGACGAACTTTTGGGTTCGTTTTTTTCTTTGGCGGGTCGTTAGGAATTCTCACCCAAGGGTTCACGGCTTCGCCCCTCCGGGTCGCAATTACAAATTGCTCCCCGCTTTGGCTACCGACAGCGCACCGTGCTGTCGGCTTAACGCGTCGCGCCCTAACTCTCCGCCAAGCGTAACCTAAGTTGAACCCCTAACGTTTGACTTTGGTTAATCTATAATAAATAATAACAACAAGAGCGCCACACATTGCAAAAATCGATCGTTTTCCGATAAACGGGACGATTGCGCCTCTTTTTCAAAACCGCCTATAAACGATCGCTATGAAACAGTAGCCCGTTATTGCTTGATAACCCACGCTTTTTATGATATACTCGACGTAAGGCGACGACGGATGACGGCGTTTTGCGCTTTTCATCCTGCGTATCTGCGGATAAATCGTATTTTTTTGCAGCCGCCTCAACAAAAAAACAACGTACGAAAAGGGGAAAAAATGGACGGTTTTATCATCAGCGACGTTCTCGTAGCTATGCAAGCTATGCAGAGGCGGGAACTGAAAGTTTTTTATCAGCCGAAGGTCGACGCTACCACGAGCCGTATGAAATCTGCCGAAGCTTTGATCCGATGGGTCAAAGAGGACGGCAGCGTAATACTGCCTAATCAGTTTTTGCCCGCTATGGAGCAGACGGGCGCCATTGCCATGTTGGATTGGTACGTGGTGGAAAGCGTTTGCGCGTTTCTTGAACGATTGAAAAATTTGAACATCGAGCCTATGCCGGTATCCGTCAACTTCTCCCGTTGGCACCTACGGGAAGAAGATATGCCGAAGCATCTTGCCGAGATCGTGGATTCGCACCATCTTGATCGCCGCTTGATCGTGGTGGAACTCACGGAATCGACGATGATCCAAGAAGAAGAATTGATGCGTAAGACCGTAGCGGAATTGCACGAAAACGGGTTTGAGTTTTCCATCGACGACTTCGGCAGCGGGCTTTCCTCTTTGAGTTTGGTCGCCGACACACTCCCGGATGAGATCAAAATCGACAAATCCCTTTTGAAGAAAAACTGCGAGAATGAACGGGAACGGATCATCTTGGAAAGCATATTCATGTTTGCCAACCGTCTGAGCATCCGCACCGTTGCGGAAGGCGTGGAGACCAAGGAGCAGTTCGGTTTTTTGCGCACCTGCAATTGCAATTTGATCCAGGGATTCTATTTTGCGCACCCCATGCCCGAAAACGATTTCATTCAATGTTTGATCGAGCACTGTACGCACGTTGAGGAAGACGACATTCTTCAAATGCAAACGGAGACCGCAGCCCAGCAGATCTTGCTTCAGGCAGTCTATAAGCGTTACCCGTTGATCATCTACGCCAACTTGACGCGCAACAGTTTTTATATGATGACCTACGAGAATTTTACGTCAAAAAGTTGCCCGGCATCCGGTTCTATGGACGATCTGATCGAGCACGGCACACAAACCATGCATCCGGAAGACAGAGAACGCTGGAACGCTATGTTCTGCCGCAAAAACCAACTCAAATTGCACGACGATGGGGAAACGGAATTCCATATGATCACCAGACAACTTGGCGACGACGGCGTCTACCGCAAGGTGGAAACCAGCAACTATTTCGTAACGAGCCCCGCGACAAAGGACGTTTTGGTCATCAGTCTTTGCAACAATTTTTCAGTCGGGGAAGAACAGTAACTCCACGCTCCGCTTAAACGCGCTTGGCGGTTTTGTCGCCGACGGATAAACGAACTCCGATCTTTGGAGTTCGTTTTTTATATTCCCTTCCCTTTCGTTTTTTGACAAGGGAAACCGTAGGAAGGGTAAGCGCGCCCACCGTAGCGACAAGCCCCAAAACCGAAACGACGGGATAGGTGGCGTTGACGATGACGGCAAAGCCGCATTTTGAAGTCAAAATACCCGTAAGCGCCACGAAACTTGCGGCAAAAACCCTGTCTCCGACAAGGGCGGCAAGGCGGTCGGTGGAAAGGTACGCGCAACTTGCCATAGTGGTCACGATTGCAAGAAGCAAACAAAGCCGCGAAGGCAAAAGAAGCCCCGCCCTCTCCGCCGCGGCAAGAAAGGGCATATCGCCTACTTCCCCCGCCACGCATCGCCGCATAAAAAACAACGTCAAAAAGAACAGTCCGCCGGAAAGCAAACTTGCGCCGAGCCTTTGCCCCGTCGTAGTACCCTTCCCCTCTTTTGCAAGCAAGGCGCCGGAAAACAAAAGGTTCATCCCGCCGTAACACAACGCGCGAAAAAGATGAAAGCCGCCTTCCACCCTGCCGCCCGCGCGCACGCCGACCATCGCAAGGATCGCCGCCATCAAAGGAACTGCCAAAAAATTGAGCAATGCAAGATAGGAAGTTCTTTCCCCCGTAAGAAAGATCATCCCCGCCGCCAATAGGACGGAGAGTCCGCTTTGCCCCGTCAACGAACACAAAAGTTCTTCCGCGGCGGCGATCATCGCGGCGTAAAACGCAAAAGAAGACGCCCCCACGACGACGTCGGCGGCAAGGCGGGGAGTTCCTACGACCTCCCTTGTTCCCATACTCATAAAAGCAAATACGCAAACCGCCGTAAAAAGCGCGGCGACAAGCAAGCTCCAAACCCCGTCCGCGCCGAAAAAGAGGCTCACCTCCTGCCCGGTGGCAAACCCCGCGCCCACCACCGACCCGACGAAAGTAAGCGCCGTGCTGATCGATTTTTTTATGCCGTTCATATTTGAAAATATGTAAAAAAAGCGGCGTATATGCCGCTTAATCAATCCGCAAGGATCGCCGCCAACAAACGGATCCTTTTTAAGTTTATTTTTCGCATACCGAATACGAAGTTTAAAACGAACTTGCACGCTTCCGCCTCGTTCTTGGCGTCGGTGCCGAAAGGGATATTTCCTTCCGCAAACAAACGGTACATAAAGGCGCCCACAACGGTTTGGACGGAAAGGTCTTCCGCGCCGTCCACTCGGGCGACGCGCTCCGCAAGCGCTTGCAGCCGCTTTTCACAATCGGCGTCGGTCATGCACATCAAAAAGGCAAAGACTTCGCAATACGCCCGTTGAACGCAAAGTTGCCATTCCTTAAAGTTTTTCGGTTTGGCTGAGGAAACGCGGATAGGCACCACCGATTGCGCCACGTAGATCCAACCCTTATCCTTGTGCTCGTACAATTTTGCAAACACGGCGCGCTTCAAAAGAAGGTCTACCTCGTAGCGGATCAACGTTTTGGCAAAAAACTCGTCCACGATGCGGTTTTCCGTCTCGCCGAAATAAGCGACGATCTTCTCGTTGACGTGACGACTGCCCTCGTCCAAAACCAAGCGGACGGCGTTTCGAAATTCCTCTTCCGTCAAAATGCGTTTTTCAAACTCTTCGGCGTTTCTTGCGCTTTTCAAAACGTAACGCTCCAAAATAACGGTAACTTCGACGGGCATCCTCCCCGGGAAACTTGCGGAGCATTTTTTCAACCGACGCCACCCCTTTAAGACCGTTTCTTGCGGATAATTGCCGTACAAAGCGAACAAACGCTTCAAAAAATCTTCGCTTCTCGTTTTATTCCCGTTGTTGAGATAGGTCGCCGCCGCCACGAAATAAGCGCCGGGTACGTAGAGATTTTGCTGCACCAACTTTTCCGCCAAACGGCAAGATACGTCGTGCTCAGACAGATTTTCCGCCGTCAAAATGGCGTAATAAAGTTCGCTTCCTCCATCCGCGACGCCCGCAAGCAAGGGAGCGTATTCCTTTTTTTTGAATTTGTCGATCAAAACGTATAAAACGAAGCCGTTTTTGGGGTCGGTGCGAACGA
>DMCI01000075.1 GCA_003445835.1 Clostridiales bacterium | reverse complement strand
CTCACGGGAAGCTGCAACCAAGGGGATATCGCCACGACCAACTTAACGGATCGGTGTTCCAACGCCAAAGAAAGAGCGAGCGCCGCGCCGCTGCTATCCCCCGCCAAGATCACCTCACCTCTCTTTTTTAAAAAGGCAAAGTAATTGTTGAGCAAAGCAAAACAAGGCAGCACCGTGGAAAAAGGCAACTTGGCATACAACGGAAAATACACTTTTGCATGGGTATTTTTTGCAATCTCTGCGGCAAACTTCACCTGCGCGCGGCGATAATTGTTTACGTATCCGCTTCCGTGAAGATACATCACGCATTTTGCGCTATCGACTTCAGGTGGCACGAAAACGAAATACGTCATCCCGCAATACACTTCCCTTTCCGCCTTGACGCCGAGAAGACGCGGCGCCCGTCTTTCGACCCGCTCCCTTTTGATGGCGTTTTTACGCATCAACTTGTAAAACGTCTTTTCGGAAATCTCTTTTGACGCGCCGGAAAGACGCAACAGAAGTTCCACGATCCCGCTTGCAAAACTCATAGTAAAAGTATGGACAAGCGTTCTTTTGTTTAACTGCAAAACTACTTAAAATACAAAAAAAAAGAGGCGTGTGAAACACACGCCCCATTCTTTCAGACTTACTTACCGAGAAGTTCCAAAACGTTCTTTTCAATGCCCGCCGCATCGATCTCGTAATGCGCCAAGATATCCTTTCTTGCGCCGATGATCGAAAACTCGTCGGGTACGCCGAGACGCTTAAACTTTTTGACGCCGCCGTTTTCCGCAACGACTTCCGCCACCGCACTACCCAATGCGCCGATCACGTTGTGATCTTCCGCCGTAATGATGCCGCCGGTCTCTTTCATCGCGGAGATGATCTCCTCTTTGTCGATGGGTTTGATCGTGTGCATATTGACGACGCGCAGGCTGACGCCCTTCTCTTTCAAGGATTCCGCCGCGATAAGCGCTTGATAGACCATACTGCCGCAAGCGATAACGGTGAAATCTTTCCCTTCGTTCATACGGACGGCTTTGCCGATCTCAAACCCGTAATCATACGTGTTATACACATCATAGTCGGTGCCGCGATTAATACGGATGTACATCGGACCGAACTTTTCGTAAACGGCCTTGGTGGCAAGCTGCGTTTCAATGTAGTCCGCGGGGCAAATAATCGTAAGATTTGCCATACCGCGAAGCGCCGCGATATCTTCCAGCGCGTGGTGCGTGCTTCCTGCCTGAGAGAAAGAAGTGCCGCCGTGCGAGCCGAGCATCTTTACGTTGGCGTTTTGATAGCAAATGTCAGTGTGGATCTGATCAAGGTCACGCAAGGAAGCAAAGACCGAGAAAGTTGCCGCATAGGGGACCAATCCGCCGAGGGCAAGACCAGCCGCCATACTCATCATATTCTGTTCCGCAATACCCACGTCAAACACTCTTTCGGGGTACTTCTTTTGCATGATCGTCACTTTGACGGACCCCGCAAGATCCGCGGAAAGAGCGCATACTTCGGGATGTTGATCCGCAAGTTCCAAAAGTGCCTTACCAAAGGCTTCCGTCGTGCTTCTTGCTTCCTGACCGATAATAGCGAAGTCTTTCATTTATTTGCCCTCCTTTTCCGCTCTGGCAACGCGAACTTTTTCATAGGCGTCGAGGTCGCGGAACGCTTCTTGGAGCTGCGCCTCGTCAAGGGTGCCGTAATGCCACTTGTAGTTATCCTTCATAAAGCCGACGCCCTCTCCCTTAAAGGTATTGAGGATGATCACGACCGGTTTATCCGTCTTGTTTGCTTTGGCGTTTTCAAGCGCGGTGACGATCTCGTTGATGTTGTGACCGTCCACTTCCACGACGTCAAAGCCGAAGGCGCGCCACTTATCCGCAAAAGGCTCGAGGCTCATAACGTCCTCGGTGCGACCGTCGATCATGCACTTGTTTCTATCCACAAGCGTGATAAGATTGGTGACTTTGAAGTGAGAAATGCTCATTGCAGCTTCCCAAATGCTACCCTCGTCGCACTCGCCGTCGCCCAAAAGAACGTAGGTAAAGTACTTTTTGTTGCGAAGCTTTGCCGCCATAGCCAAACCGAGACCGATGGAAAGCCCGTGACCCAAAGAACCTGTGGACGCTTCCAGGCCGGGGACCTTGCGCTTGTCAAGGTGAACGCCGAAGGGCGAACCCGTATGGTTGTACGTAGGCAAAAGCGCCTCATCCACGATGCCGAGGTCGGCAAGGATGGGTGCGGTGATCACACCTGCGTGTCCCTTGCTGATGATGAGTCTGTCGCGATCTTCGTCAAGGTAATTGTCCTTGTTGAAGTTCATAACGTTATAGTAAAGTGCGGTGAGTACGTCCGCGCTGCTGTATGCGCCTCCGATATGCGCGCCCTTAGCCCAAACGCAAACTTCCGCAGTTTTGCGACGGAGCTGAGAGGCCTTTTTTTCAAGAGCGATCCATTGTTCTTTGGTAAGTGCCATTTCCGTTTTCCTCCTATAAATCATTATAGTCTACTTGCGCCCGAATAGCAAGTCAAAGTGATATAAAACTACGTCTTCCCCGCAAGAAATTTCCTCGTACGGCGATAGGGTAAAATCGTTGACCGTCGCCGCGGCGGATCTGCTTCTTCTACCCGCGCCATATTGATCAAACAAAGTCAAACACGCCTTTGCAATACGACGCGCCAAATCGAGGCAACTCTCCTTTCTCGTCGCGCGGAAGTACTTCTCGTACATCTCCGCAAAACGGATGGCGGTAAAGTGCGGCGACATATCGTAGATCAAGCCGCTCGCCCTATCTTGTTGAAAAATTTCCGGCACGTCGTCGGTGGCGTACGACAACGACGGGAACAAAAAGTCGGACAATCTGGAAACGTGCTCTTCCGCAACGAGCAAGTAATACTCCCGCCCCGTCAAAAAATAAGCGTCCAGCAAGGTGGAAAGCGAACCGTAAACGATCTCCGGTCCATAGAAAAGTCCTTTGAAAGAAGCGTATTTGTTGCCGCTTGCGATGATCTTATCCGCCGCCGCGGAAATAAGATCCGTAAGTTGTCCCGCCAAAGTGGTTTTTCCCTCTTGGCGTAAGGCGTTTACCACCTTTTCCGCCGGTGTGACTTCATAGACAGAACCGCTTTCATATAGGGTCGAAAGGATCTCCGCACTTTGCGCCAAGGCGTCAAGATCCCCCAAGTAGCGATATTCTTCATATTTGATCGTCGCATAAAGAGGATAGTTGTAATAGCGCTTGAAAAAGCGCGCGCGACGTCCGTTTACGTCGTCCGACACTTCCCCGTCGCGGTAGATCTCCCTGTCGTAAAAAGCGATGGAATCCGCGGTCTTTGCTTTCCATTCCGCAGACAAGCCTCCTTTTTGTCCTTCTCTTAAAAGAAGCAAAAGGGGCGCGGCGCGGAACCCACCCAAATTGAAAGGACTGCGTACTCCCTTTTTGATCAACACTTCACCGCGTTCGTTATCGTATGCGGCAAACGCCCCGCAAAACGGACCTTCCGAAAGATACTGTTTTTGCGTCGTGAACGCAATGCGTTTTTGATAGATGTCTTTTGACAAAACGAAGTAAGAAGAACAAAGCTCTTGATTCTTTGAGCAGATGGTCACTTTGCGCTCACCGAATCCTTTTGCCGTAATGCGGCATTCCCCGTCCACGAAGGGCACTTCCCCTTCTTCCGTTTTCAAAGCGATTGCGTGAGCGGAACGATAAACGATCTCTTCCCCTTCAAATACGGCAAGGTCGGACGCCGACGCCGTCAAAAAGCCAAAACCGTCCGCTTTTTTGAAAAAGTCCTCTCTTCCGCCGGATGGGAAAAGCAAAAACTCACATTCGTAGCTTTCTTGCGGCGCAAGAGTCATTTGAGGCAAACGGAGAATAATCTCTCCTCTATCCCCTTTGCGAGCGCCGCGCTCCAACGAATAGGAGTAGCACGATCCTTTGGTCATGATCAAGCCCAGCGCAGGCAGATCGCCGGAATACTTTTCGCAATAAACGTACGTTGTCCCTTCGGTGCGAACGTGCGCGTGCACTCGGCGGCGAAGGGTCAATTCCGGATCGTCGAAACGGTCGAAAAACGACGCGTAGATACCAAGGTCGCCTTCTTTGAGTTCCGCATTTTTTTTGCCTTCGTTTTTGAAAGAGTAAACAAAGGAGATCGCCCCTTCTTTTTGCGTCACGACAACGGAACAAACGATCTCGGAAAAATACAAAAATTCCGCCGTAAACTTACCGCCCGAAAAATCGCTTTTGAGCAAAAAGTTGTTGCCGTAAGGAAGAGCGAAATTTTTGCCGTACACCCACGAGACGTTTTCGGGATCGCCGTCCACGGACAAGCGTTCCACGCCAAAGGTCGTTTTGTTAAAATCAAGAGTAAGTCCAGCTGCCGAAAAGATCATACTTCCACAAAATAGGCGACAAACACTCTACCCTCATTATTATAAGTAATTGAATAAAGATGTCCCGGCTTTGCCAATTGATACGCCGCAATGAAATCTTGTGCCGTAGGCTTGTAAGTCGGATCGATCAAAACCTCGATGTAGCTGCTTCCGTTTGTAGCGTAATAAGCCATCGCGGCATTAAGTTCCGCCCTGTTGGAGATAAAAAGCGTGGTATGCAAAAGCGCGGACGTTTCCACAGACTTGTAGTACTCGATATCGCCGAGGGCAAGCGTTTCCACCCCCGCGCCGAGATCACCGATCTTCTCCTTATGATCCTTGTCGAAAACGGCTTCGTCCACCATAAAATAACGGTGCGTCACGTACTTTTCATTTTGCAAATAAATATTGCCCCACGTTGCGTCTACGCAATACCAAAAGCCGTCGACGTGCACTTTGTTCCAAGCGTGCGCCACCCAACCGCCTTGCGTGGCGTAGCCGCTGATTTGATAGCATTCGATGCCTTCAATGCGGGCAAGCAACATAAATGCGTACGAAATACCTTCGCAAACTGCCGCGCCGTCGTCAAATACCCCTTCTATGGAGAAGGCGCTCAAGCGTTGCAAATACCCTTCCTTCAATCTTGCGATCAAATCATTCGTAGAAGTAGCGGCATCCTTTGCGGCGATGATCGTCGTCCGCATATTTTCGGTAAATCTCTTGCTCGCATCAGCAAGCGCGGCGTCGATCTCCGCCCGGGCAGCTTCCGGTGTCTTACCGTATAATGCGTTGACCAACATAAAAAGATCCAACGCGGCGTAGTCGTAGTCGATTTCCCCCGCCAGATAGTCGTAAATCACATGCAGTTTTTCAACGACGGTCATATCGTCGGTCAGATAGGTATAGCAAAAATCTCTGGCTTTGTTGTAGATCCTGAGCGTATCGCCCGTTGCGACGGGACGATATCCCTTTTCCACCGCCAAAAGAAGTTCCTTCACGTTACGCACGTCAACGCCTTTTTTGTTGTCGATGGCAAGCTCGCCCCCTTTGTTGCGGACGTTTTGTTCTTGATAATGCGAAACCACGTCAAGATCGTGATAAGGACGCGCGTCCTCATATTCGGTAGAGATCACCGCACCAGCGCCGGTATCTTGGATACTGAACGTGACTTCCTTACTTGCCGAAGAATACGAGATCCCGAAATGCAAGCTCCAAGGCACGGAGATCATGGATTGTATTTTGGAAAGATAAGCGGACGCATTCTCAATGATCTCATTGTGAATGGCGGAAGAAACGTACACCTTTTTGTTGATCACCGTGCCGTCGTAGGCAAGGTACTCAAAAAGATCAGCCGCCTCCCCGTCGTCTTCGATGAAGCCGTCCGCGCTGTGCCCCATATAGCCGTATTTACGGTCCAAAAACCCGTTGCTGTACGCCGAGACTTCTGGCGCGGTCTTTGTGACGGAAGTATGTTGTCCGCTTTGGGCGCAAGTGACATCCGCGGTATGCGAAACTGTTTTGTTTATCGATCCGATCCTCACGCGAGTAGCCCCCGCCGCCGCATCGTAATTCGTACTGTCAAAGCGGACGGTATGCGCGCCGCCGCAATCGCAACGGAACGTCACGAAAACGTTGGGGCAATCCACGTCATAATCGATCTTGACGTCAAGAGGTGACGCGGCGCTGTTTTTGATCTCCAAACGGAAAGGATCGTAGTATATATTCCCTTGCGAATCGTTGACGCAGTAATAGAAATAATAGTTTCCGGCGTCAAGAGAGGAAAGGTAGTGTCCGTCCAAC
>DMCI01000117.1 GCA_003445835.1 Clostridiales bacterium | reverse complement strand
TTTGATTTTAAAGCGTGCGAAAAACAGGCTCTTTCGGCAGTTCTTGTAAAGTTAGGGCTTCCTTTTGACGACCGCGATATCGCGGATTACAGCAAGATCAACGATTCTATGTGGAAGTTGTTGGAAAAAGGGGAGATCAATCGGGAGGAATTGCGTACTCGCCGTTTTTTGCTGTTTTTGGAGCGTTACGGAAACCCCGTCGATCCGGCTGTCTTTGCCGACCTTTATATGGAGATGCTTTCTCAAACCGACGTTTTGCTGGACGGGGCGCGGGAACTGCTTGAATACTTGTCCGAAAATTATCGTTTGTACGCCGTCACCAACGGTTACGTCAAAACGCAAACGGGGCGTATCCGCAAAGCGGATATCGGAAAGTATTTCAAAGATATCTTCATTTCACAAAACGTCGGCGCGCCCAAGCCTCAAAAGAAGTTTTTCGACTATTGCGCCGCGCATATTCCCGCGTTTTCCATTGAAAGTACCGTTTTGATCGGCGACAGTCCGACTTCGGATATCTCGGGTGGCAACGAATACGGTATTTTTACCATTCGTTATAACCCAAAAAAAGAAGCAAATCCCGTTGATAAGCAGCCCCAAAAGGAGGTTTATTCCCTTAAAGATATCCCCGATCTCCTTTTATCCTTATAAGTTTGCTACTTTGAAGCGCAAAATGAGTGATTTTTCTTTGCATATCGGCGGAATTGTGATAATATTGATTTAAAATGAAAAAGATTTACCTGGTTTTGACACATACCGGTACGACGATTTCCGAAATGATTCGGAAGCATACCGGTCATAAGTACAACCACATTTCCATCTCGCTCAAAGAAGATCTTTCCGAGATGTATTCTTTCGGCAGATTGAATCCGTATATCTTTTTCTGGGGCGGGTTTGTGATCGAAAACCCCAAAAAGGGCACTTATAAGCGCTTTTTTAAGACCATTGCCAAGGTGCTGGAAGTCCAAGTCAGCGACGAAGCGTATTCCATCATCGAATATTATATCAATCAGTTTATCGCCGACAAAAAGACCTTCGGCTACAACTTTCGCGGTATTTTGAAAGCCCGTAACAACGTAAATTACCAAAAAACCTATCGCAGGTTTTATTGCAGTCAATTCGTCGATTATCTTTTGGTCTGCGCGCACGTTATCCCCGAACACAACTTCGGCGCTATCGTCAAGCCGGAGGACTTTTGCTCGCTTGAAAATGCAAAAGTATTGTACGAAGGACTTCTCCGCGAGTACAATTCCGCTATTTTTCACTCTTTGGACCTTTTGAGCGAAGATCATTTTTAAAAATCCGTCATATATAATGATATGAAGAAAAAAAGATCGAGAAAGATCGCGGTTTTTCTTATCGTTCTTTGCGTCGCCGTCGGCGTCGTATTTTTTACTTTTCAAAGAAACGTCAAACCCGTCGTTTTTACCTATTGCGACGCTTTGATCTCTTCCCTCGGGATGGATTCCATCAACAAAAGCAGCGCCGACGTCGTCGCTTTGTACGAGTATTCGGATTTTGTGGAAATAGGGAAGGACCAAAACGGAAAGATCCTTTACCTCGGCACGAACACGCCGATGATAAACGGTTTCGTAAGAAGCTTGGCATTGCGCTGTGAAAGCGCGTTGAATGCCATCGGCAGGCAAACGGCGGTAATCCCCGTGGGCGCTTTTACCGGCTCGGCGCTGATGTCCAATTCCGGACCGAAGATCAACGTCGATATCACTTTTTTCTCCACCGTGCGGTGCGATTTCGTAACAAGTTTCGAAAACGTCGGCATAAATCAAACGCGCCACAGCATTTACGCCAAGATCGACGTACTGTTCAACACTGTTTTGCCTATCGCTGAGCATGAGATATTTTTGACCAACAACGTTTTGGTCGCCGAAAACGTCATCGTCGGCGAGATCCCCGAGGTTTTTATCGCTCACGAAAACGCCACGGAATACCTTGATTTGATCCCGTAAGAATTGTCGGATAAAATGAGTTTCATTTCTTGACACCTATTTATTTAAGTGTTAATCTTTTACTATAATTCTTTTAAATGGAGTCATTATGCTTAACAAAATCAAAGAACTGTTGGACAAAGTAAAAGAATGCATAGACAAAGCTTCTTCCAGCGCCGACATCGGCGATCTGCGCGTTCGCTTCCTCGGTAAGAGCGGCGAATACACCGGACTTCTTCGAGGTCTGAAGGACGTCCCGCCCGCAGAAAGAGGCACGATCGGCAAGATGATCAACGACGGTAAGATCCGTTTGGAAAGTATGCTTGCCGAAAAGGAAGCAGCATTCCGCGCCAAGGAAGAAGAGCGCAAGCTTAAGGCGGAAAAGATCGACGTGACCTTGTCAAAGGGGTACAAGATCGGTTCCATGCATCCCATCACCAAGGTAAAGAACGAGATCTTGGACACCTTCATCGGTCTTGGCTTTGCGGTCAAGGAGGGTCCGGAGATCGAAACGGATTACTACAACTTCCAAACCCTCGGCATCCCGGCGGATCACCCGGCGAGGGATATGCAGGATACCTTCTATATCAGTGAAAACATCCTTTTGAGGACGCACACTTCTCCGATGCAGTCGAGGACGATGCTTTCGCAAAAGCCGCCCATTCGCATCGTTGTGCCGGGAAAGGTTTACCGTGCCGACGACGATGCCACGCACAGCCCGATTTTTAATCAGATCGAAGGTCTTTGCGTAGAAGAGGGCATTTCTTTGGCGCATCTCAAAAATATGCTTGAGATCTTTGCCAAATCCACCTTCAATCAAGATACGAAAGTGCGTTTCAGACCTTCGTATTTCCCCTTTACCGAACCCAGCGTGGAAGTGGATATCAGTTGTAGCATGTGCGGCGGAAAGGGTTGCCGCCTCTGCAAAGGAACCGGTTGGATCGAGATCCTCGGCGCCGGCATCGTCAACCCCGTGGTTTTGGAAAACTGCGGCATCGATTCCAAGAAATACAGCGGCTTTGCCTTCGGCTTCGGTATCGACAGGATCGCGATGCTCAAGTACGGCATTCCGGATATCCGCTTGATGTACGAAAACGACGTGAATTTCTTAAAGCAGTATAAATAGGAGTAAATATGAAAGCACCTTTGAGTTGGTTAAAAGACTACGTGGATATAAACGTTTCCGTCGACGAGTTGGCGGCAAAACTGGTTGGGGCAGGGTTTGAGATCGAAGAAGTTATCTATCCTTCCGATCAATACGTCAACATCAAGGCAGTCAAGATTCTTTCGATGGAAAAGCACCCCAACGCGGATAAACTTCGCATTTGCCAAGTCGACGCAGGGGATAAAAAGTTGCAGATTGTCACCGCGGCGACCAACGTTGCGGTAGGCGATGTCGTTGCCCTCGCTTTGGACGGCTCCCGTCTTCCCGACGGTACCGAGATCAAAAAGGGCGAACTTCGCGGCGTACTCAGCGAAGGTATGTTCTGCGGTGGCAGTGAACTCAAGCTCACCGGCGCGGATTACCCGCAAGCGGGTATCGACGGCGTGTTCATTTTCCCCGAAGATACCGTTCCCGGCACCGACGTAAACGATTTTATCGGCACCAACGACGTCGTTTTCGACGTATCCGTGACGGCAAACCGTCCCGATTGCAACAGCATCATCGGTTTGGCGCGTGAGATCGCGGCGGTTTTGAACGTCCCGATGAAGGATACCTTTGCTTTGCCTGCGATCAAGGAAGAAGGAGATATCACCTCCTCGTTGTCCGTTGAGGTCAAAGACGAGGAGCTTTGCCCCCGTTATCTTGCAAAAATGCTGTCAAACGTCAAGATCGGTCCGTCGGATGAGATCATCAAAAGACGTTTGCGTCTGATGGGGCTTCGCCCGATCAACAACATCGTTGATATCACCAATTACGTTTTGTTCGATATCGGTCAACCGATGCACGCATTTGATTACAAAGACATCGCAGGCGGCAAGATCGTCGTCAGAAGGGCGGCAAATGGGGAGACCATTCTCACTTTGGACGGCACGGAAAACAAACTTTCCGAGCAAAACCTCGTGATCGCAAACGCGGAGATCCCGATGGCGGTCGCGGGCGTGATGGGCGGCGCAAACAGCGGTATTTCGGACGACACGCAAACGGTCGTATTTGAATTTGCGCGCTTCAAGCGCGACAACATTCGCAAAACGGCAAGGACGCTCGGACTTCACTCCGATTCCTCCGCTCGTTTTGAAAAGGGCATCGATTACGTCAGTCAGGATCTTGCTTTGATCCGCACGATGCAACTCGTTGCGCGTCTCGGTGCGGGCAAGTTTGTCGGCGGACGCATCGATTCTTTGAAAAAGCAAGTCGCGCCTTCCGTCCTTGAGGTCAAAAAGGAAAAGATCGACGAGATCCTCGGCATCGATATTTCGGTAGCGGAGATCTGTCGCATTTTGAAGTCCTTGCAGTTTGAAGTAAAAGCAAACGGCGGGGATTTGACGATCACCGTACCCGCATACCGCGAGGATATCGTTGGTGCGAACGACATCGCGGAGGAAGTCATCCGTCTTTACGGATACGACAACATCGTTTCCAAGCCGTTGGACGGTAAAAAGCTCACGCAGGGCGGAAGGAATCCGCACGACAAGGCCGTCCAAAAGATCAAAGCCTTCTTATCCGGATTCGGCGGCTTGTCCGAAACCTTCTCTTATTCCTTTATTTCCCCCAAATTTATCGAGGAATTCTCTCTTGCGCAAGACGATCCGCGCGCAAACGTCATCAAGATCTTAAATCCGCTCAGCGAGGACGTCTCCGTGATGAGGACGACCCTTGCGCCGAGTATGTTCTCGATCTGCGCGTCAAACTTCTCCCGCGGGGTGAAGGAAGCGTCCTTCTATGAGATCGGTAAGACGTATTTCCCCAAATCCCTGCCGATGACCGATACGGCGATCGAAAAGGAAACTTTGGTGATAGGCGTTTACGGTGAAAAGGAAGATTTCTATTCCTTAAAGAGCATCGTCGAAGCGCTATCGGATCGTTTCAATGTCACGATGGATTTCGTTCCGTCAAACGAGCCTTTCCTCCATCCGTACAGACAGGCTTTCGTTAAGATCAACGGCAAGGCTGCAGGGTACTTAGGGCAACTGCATCCCGCCGTGACCAAAACCAGAAAGTTCGATCCCGCGTTGTACATCGCCGAGATCGACCTTGATGTCTTTATCGAAAACACTTCGGATTTCTTGCCCTTCGTTCCGGTCAGCAAGTTCCCTTCCATTCAGCGTGACCTTGCGTTTGTGGTGGACAAGGACGTCTATGCAGGCGAAATGCTGAAAACCATCGAGAAGGTCGGCGGCAAATACCTCCGCCAAGCTTCCGTCTTTGACGTTTATACCGGCGTCGGCGTGCTTCCCGGTAAGAAATCCATCGCGTTCAACCTTCTTTTCCGCAAGGATGACGGTACGTTGGACGGTGAGGAAGTCAATCAAGCGGTAGACGCCGTTTTGACCGCTATGGCGGAGTCTTTCGGGGCTAAACTCAGAGATTAAAATGGAAATTCTTGCGCCCGCCGGAAGCATACTTGCCCTCAAAGCGGCTGTCAAAGGGGGCGCAAACGCCGTTTATTTGGGGCTCGGCGAGCACAACGCGCGCATTAAAGCATCCGATTTTACTACGGACAATCTTTCCGAATGGGTGAGTTACGCTCACCTTTTTGGCGTAAAGGTGTACGTCACCTTAAATACGGCGGTGAAGGAAGAGGAATTTGCGCGTGTTCTTGATTTGGCGCGGCAAGCCGTAGCCGCCGGCGCGGACGCTTTGATCGTATCGGACCTCGGGCTCGTAAAAGCACTTTCCGAGTGTTCGGACGTTCCGTTACATCTTTCCACGCAAGCGGGCGTGCAAAACGTTTTGGACGCGGTCGCTCTCAAAGGCTTGCGAATCAAAAGGATTATCCTTTCAAGAGAAACTCCTCTTTCCGATATCCCCGAGATCAAAAAGCACGTTGAAGAAGTGGAGATATTTGCGCAAGGCGCCGTTTGCGTTGCGTTTTCCGGCGGATGTTTGCTCGGAAGCAAGATGTACGGTATGAGCGGCAATCGCGGCGTGTGCAACCAAGCTTGCCGTTTGACTTATACGGCAAAAGATGAAAACGGGCGCATTCTTAAAACGGGAAAATTGCTTTCTCCCAAAGATCTTTCGCTTGGGCAAAAAGTCAAGGAACTCGCGG
>DMCI01000144.1 GCA_003445835.1 Clostridiales bacterium | reverse complement strand
CCTGCGTTTTCGTTTTCCACCTTAAACAAGGAGTTGACAAAGTCGTGTACGGAATCCACCTTGAAGTACAGGACGACGCCTACCGCAATGACGATCACGAGGATGATGACGATCGCAATCACCAAGCCCGGGCTCTTTCTCGCCGCTTTTTTGACTGCTCGTTTTGCCTGCTTGGTCACTTTCTTTTGGGTCTTCTTTTCCATATACACCTCTTTTTATGCTATTGCCAGTCGCTTATCCGCAAAAAGGATCTTGCCCGTAACAAAGGGCGAAAGCGTCTCGTATTCTCTTTGGAACGCCTTGGACAGACATTCCACCTTATCTCTGAGTTTTGTCCCCGCCGTCAAGGGCTTGACAGCCCCGTGGAAGGTCGCCGCGATGGACAACGTTTCCGCCGCGTCCTCCATCACGTTTTTGCGGGAATACGCCGTGAAGAAGCAACTGTTGGTCTCGTCGTATCTGGCGTTGACGCCGTACACCCTTTCGGTGGAGCCGTACGAACTCTTGTAATCCAAACCGAAGTTGTAACTCTTGAGTTCGGTTTCAAAGTTGGTGCGCGCGCTTCTTGCGAAGTTGTAGTGGAAAACGTGCGTGAACTCGTGCAACATAATGTTGAAGTACCCGCTGTACATCACGCCGCGAAGATCGGTATTAAAAGTCGCAAACCAAACGTTGTTGGTATCGCTGGTCAGCCCGAGGATCACACTGCCCGACCCCGAGGTAATGGACTTGCAAAGATAAACGTTTACCTTGCCGTTGCGGGAGGCAAGCTCGTTCCAACAATTTTTGGGCATCATCGACATCGTATACATCAAGAAGTTGGCTTGTTGCATCAAGACGATCGGATCGGTCTGCACTTCCATCAAATAACGATTGCTCTTGCTTTTGTTCTTATAGGGATTGTAGAGCTTGTCGCCGTAATAGACCGACACGCCGTAGAAGCGGGAAAGTCTATCCGAAAGATCTGCGATGTTCCCCATATAAACGGCGCTCAAACTTCTGTTTTCACCGATGGCGGAAACGTAATGCGTCCCTTTGACCGTCTTTGCGTTGACCGCGGGATAAGGGGTGCCGTTTTGACCTCGAACGCCGTTTGTGCCCATCATTTTGGTCACGTCGTAACTGCTGACCGCCGCGATGGAACCCGCGCTGCCGCCCGCGCCTCCGTAACCTGCGTTGCCGGGAACGGCGTTGACGAGTCCGGAAAGGAAGTTGACGTTGTACGCATAGACGGCGCTACCGCTGTCGCCGCCGTTGCCGCCGTCGCCGCCCGCGCCCGAAAGATACGAAAGACTGCCGTCGTAAACGACGTCCGCACCGTTGCCGCCCGCCGTACCGTTGACGCCGCTGCCCGCTACCGCCGTCAACGTGCCGCCCTCAACGCCGGAAAAAGTCAAAGAATACCCACTGATCGCCGTGCCGCCAGCCGTGCCGCGATAGCCCGGCTTACCGGAACGCCTGACACGCTCTTGATTGGAAGCGGACGCGTAGCCCGTTTGCCAAATGCCGTCCGTCGCTTCCCCGCTGTTGTCAAGGAAAAACGGACTATCTGCTTTGACGAGGTTTTTGCCTTTCAGCACGATCTCCGTCTCCCCCGAAGAGCCCAGATCGAACACAGTGCCGCCCAATCCCATCGTGGCGATGGTGCCGAAGTTTTTGAGCGTCACCGTGCGTTCGGGTGCGTTTCGGAAGTAGAAGTAAAGGTCTTTGTACGCCGTTTCGTCCGTGCCGTCGTAACAGCCCTCGATCACGAGGTCCATCACTTCGTACGGAACGATGACGGTCAAACCGTCCGCGTTCATCACCTGCGGAAGCACCAACCAAACGGCGGCGTTTTCACCGTAGCCCGAGAAGGCGACGTTTGCCCAACTTGTATAAGCGCGGCGGACGTACCTGCCGCTGACGGTAAGTTCCACTTCATTGCTGACCGTGCCGTCTTCGCTTTCCGCAACCACTTTCACCACGCCGATATCGGCGCCGTCCCTAACGGTCACGACGTTGCCGTTGATCACGACGAGGTCCGCCCCCGACAAGACGCGATAACTGACGGATTGCGGGACGTTTGCGGGAACCGTTTCGTGTGTAAAGGTCACCGAATCACCGCTTCTGAGGTATTCGACGGAGTCGGCGGTGGAAATAACGAGTTCCGTCACCTGCTTGACGCCCACGAAATAAGAAACGGTGGTAAAGACCTCGCCCGATTCTATTGAAAAAACAACCTCGGCGTTTTGCTCCGCGGAAGAAGTCACGCGGAAGGTATCCCCACCCGACCATTCGACGTAATCCGCGCCCTCCACAAGGGAAACTTTGACCGTCGAAGGATCAGCCGTCTCGGGATACAACGTGTATTCTATTTTCTTATCCGTCTCGGGCACGACGATGCCGCCCCTCCCCGCAATGATCTGCTCCACCGCGGGATGCCCGACGGTGAGGGTGGCTTTGGCTTGCTTTTTGCCCGAGGTCGCCACCAAAACGATCTCGGCGCCCATTTGCGCATCCCTTGAAACGGTCAATTCAAACGCGGATACCTCCGCGATCTCCTCCCCTTTTTCAAAGGAGAATTCCACGGGGAATGTGCTGCCCGTCGGCGTCTTGGTGACGACGAAAGGCATACTTTCACCGGGAAGAGCGCGGTCGCGCGCCAAAGTCAAATACAATTCCTGCGTTTGGATGGTACGAATGGCAATGTGCTTTTCTTCGGAAGTGACACCGCCCGCAGTCGCCTTGACGACGATCTCTCCGCCGTCCGCATCCTCCGAGACGGTCAAAAGGTTACCTTCCACGGCAGCGGGTCCGGATACGACGGTATACACGGGCAAAACGTTGATCCCCGCGGGGAGGATTTCCGCACGGAGGGGGACGCTCTCGCCCGCTTCCGCGCTATCGGGGCAGATCAAAGTAACGCTTTGAATGGGCTTCCCCGCCGCAACGGTGAATTCCTTGACGTACGAAACGCCGTTCACCGTCAGTTTGACGGTAAA
>DMCI01000103.1 GCA_003445835.1 Clostridiales bacterium | reverse complement strand
TCAAAAGAGGCGGATAACGTATAAGTTTCGCCGAATCTGACGGATACGTGCTCGTCGTCCCCTTTGCAGGCAAACGCAAAGCAACAGACGAGGAGGAGCAATAGGATAACAGCAATTACCTTTTTCATCATAAACTTACTTATTCAAATTGGCGTTGATTTCCGCCAAGACTTCTCTCCACCTGCTGTCCGTCATTGATCTTTCGTACTCGGCGTAAGAAATGCTGCTGAATGCGTACTTGATGGTCTTCGTATTGGCGTCGTCCAAGATCTTGCCTTGATACTCAAGTTTTTTAGAGGTGGTCATCCACTTGATGCGCGGATCTTCCTTCAAAATGGTAAGCTTACCCGCCGCGTTGGCTTCCTTCATAAAGTCTTCCCAGCTCTTCAATATGGTGTAAGCTTGCTTTTGCGTCTTGGAAGCAAGAAGGACGGGATCTTTGCCGGTGATATCGTGTCCGAGCGTCACCATATAACGGAGGTATCTGGCGCCGTTGGGGGAGTCGATATACTCGCCCTTATTGTTCTTTGCCCACAAGTTGCTCTCAAGAAGGGTCACGTTGTCGCCGTTCTTCTCGTAGTCGACGCCCTCGATGCCGTAAAGTGCCATTTCGGTACCTTCGGGCGAAATGAGCCAGTTCATAATATCGAGGATCTTTTCCATCTTGCTGTTGGAAATATCCGCGTTGAGGAAGGACATCGAGAACCAGTCTTCCTGCTCCTCCAAAGCGTACTTACCCTCCGAGTTGGAACCCGTGGGACCCATCACCTTCATAAGAGCGGTGGCGTCGTCGATGTTGCTTTCGTTGATGCCGTTGGTCTTAAGCATCTGCTTGCGCACCTTCAAATAGTTTGCAAGGGAGAAGTTGTCGTAGAAGATGCCGAGGGTGCCGTCGTAGTACCTCTTTTCAACGGGGTCGGTCTCGGACTTACCCGCAGACTGCAACTGTCCTTGATAGTACCACTTTTTGTCCACGTAGGACTTTGCCTTGTTCAAGCCCGCCATATACTCGTCGGTGAAATAGTTGTTGACCACCTGTCCGTTCTTGAATGTAAAGCAGTGCGTCGCGGTCTTGTAGTAGTTGACGATGGAGGGATAAGCGCCCGGCCACTCCGCGTCGCCGAGGGACATACCTCTTGCCTTGAAGGAAGCAAGGAGGGTCTCAAATTGTTCCCAAGTATAAACGTCGTCCTCTTGGAAACCTTCAAGATTCTTAGCGATATCACGGCGATAGATATAGGTAAAGGGAGCAAACTCCGCTTCTTCCGCCTTGTTGACGTTTCTGGAAACGGGGATACCGTACAGCTTGCCCTTGTACAAAAGCGCCTCGATATCCTTGGTGTTTTTGATCATGCTTTGGAGGTAGGGCCAACGGGAACTGGTCTCATTTGCGAGAAGCTCGTCGGGGAGCGCCTTGACGACGCCGCCTTCCGCCCAATAAATATAGGTATTATTGAGGTTTTCCGGCTTTACGTCGGCTTGGAACACGTCGGGCACTTGGTTGCCGTTGACGTCGCCCGTGACCTGCGCGGTCCAGTTGTTGAAGCTGTAAGAGGAAGTTTCAAAGGTCACGCCGAACTTTTCTTCCATATACTTGGTGATGGCGTCCCCCTGCTCCGCACTCCAGTTTTCAAAGTAAAGGTTTCTGATGGAAATCACGCCTTCCTTTTGCTTGTTCTTGCATCCCGTAAACCCGGCGACGCAACCGCAAAGAAGGGCGATCACGATAAGAACAACGATAACTTTTTTCATAAAAACCTCCGTTTAACCTTTTATTGCACCCACTACCAAGCCCTTGACGAAGAACTTTTGCAGGAATGGGTAAAAACACATCATCGGGACGATCGTGAAGAACACGCTCGCCATCTTAAAACCTTCCGTGATCGTTGCCGCTTCGGTGACCCTTTCCATATTGGAAGAGCCTTCGACGATCAATTCACGCAAAACGTATTGCAACGGCATATAATCCGGATTTTTGATAAAGAGCATCGCGTTGTACCAACTGTTCCAGTTGCCGACCGCGAAGAACAAGCCGATGGTTGCCAGCATGGGAAGCGACATCGGCAAATAAACCTTGACGAAGATCTGCAAATCGTTTGCGCCGTCGATCTTTGCCGATTCCTCCAATTCGGGTGGCAAAGACGCAAAATAGTTTCGCATCAGTAGCATATTGTAGGTATCGATCGCACCCGGTATGATCATCACGAGGAAGTTGTCGTACAAACCGAGCTTGCTGATCAAGTTCATATACGGGATAAGACCGCCGCCGAAGAACATCGTGACGAGGATCATATTCATCACGAAGTTTTTGCCAACCCATTTGTTACGCGACAAAGCGTAACCCGTAATGACGGTAAAGAACAGCTGATACGCCGTACCCACAAAAAGCAGGACCAACGTGACCTTCAAGCCGCCCCAAAGGGTGCTTTCCGGCGCAAAGACCTGTTTGTAGTTGCTCCAATCGATCTGCTTGGGGAAAAGCAGGAAAGGCGTTTTGGTATACACCTCGTCGGGCGAAATAGAAATCAAAAACGCGTTATAAAAAGGATATATGATAATAAGTCCGTAAATAAACAGGAAGGCAAAAATTACCCAGTCCATCGTAGTGACGCGACGGTCAAAGGTGCTGCCTTTGGGGCGAAGGGGCAAATACTTGATATCGGCAAATTTTCTCATATGATACCTCTCTCACCGCAAAGTTTTGCGATCCTATCCACCATAATGACCAAAATGAAGGAAACGACCGACTTGAACAAACCGATCGCCGCGCCTTCGCCCGGTCGCTGACCTGAACCGAGGGTATACCGGTATATGTACGTATCCAAAATATCCGCTACTTCGTAAACGCCGGGGTTGTACATATTGATGATCTGATCGAAGCCCGCGGAAAGGATGCCGCCTACCGAGAGGATCAAAAGTAAGATCGCCGTCGGCTTAATGGCGGGAAGCGTAATATTCCATATCTTTTGCAAGCGCGTAGCGCCGTCGATATCCGCCGCTTCGTAAAGTTCCGGCGAGATACCCGCCATCGTAGCAAGATAAATGATACTGCTCCACCCTGCTTCTTTCCAAACGTCGGAACCGAAGATCAATCCCAGGAAGAAACTTTTATCGTATATGATCGTCATGGAGTCATGCCCGTTTAGGGTAAGCGCCTTGTTGATGATACCGCTGATACCGAAAATATTGAAGACCAAGCCCGCGACGATGACCCAGGAAAGGAAGTGCGGGAAGGTAACGATGGTTTGGAAGGTCTTTTTGAAAAGCACGAGACGGATCTCGTTGATAAGCAAGGCGACCAAGATCGCCGCCACGAAACTGATCAACAGTTTGGAAACGCCGATGACGACCGTATTGCGCAAAACCGTCCAGAAATAGGGGTCTTTGAATATCTTTTGGAAGTTTCCGAGACCGTTTTCCCCTGCCCACGCGCTGCCGATGATGCCCTTTTTGGGATAGAAATCTTTGAAGGCGATCAAAATGCCGTACATCGGAAGATAACAAAATACGACGTAGAATATGATCGCGGGAATGATCATCAGGAGCAAATACTTTGATTTGTTCGTTCTGTTCCCGAGATCGTTCAGGGGACTGTTACTTTTTATAATCAACTTTCTGTTCATCTCAATCCAAAAGTTCTTTCGAACTACTCCTATCAGCGTTATTGGGCGGTCCGCCACCGGGAATGATCAAGCGTTAATTTATCTTTTGTATTTTATAATATAATCTACTATTTTGTCAATAGTGGTAAACGCGAGCCCCACCACCGTATCGGCAGCGCCGTAGTAGATGGCGATGCGTCCCGTAGCCGCGTCCGCAAGAGCGCAACACGGGAAGGTGACGTTGGGTACGAAACCAACGGTTTCGTAGTCGGTTTCGGGGGTCAAAACGAAGTTGCCGCAACGATATTTTACCTTGCGGGGATCATCCTTATCGAGGATCGCCGCGCCGATGCTGTAAACGTAGCCGTTGCAGGTAAGCGCCGCGCCGTGGTAGAACAAAAGCCAGCCTTCGGTGGTTTCGATGGGGGCGCACCCTGCCCCGATCTTAAGTCCCTGCCACCATTCGTAGCCGCGCTCCATCAGCAAAGAGTGATTGCCCCAGTAGACGAGGTCGGGCGACTCCGAGATATAAATATCTCCAAAGGGGGTGTGTCCGTTATCCGACGGACGGGACAAAAGATAGTACTTTCCGTTGATCTTTTTGGGGAAAAGCACTCCGTTGCGGTTAAACGGAAGGAAGGGACGGGAAACGAACTCAAAGTTTTCAAAGTCCGTCGTCTTGCCGAGGGCAAGGACAGGTTGTCCGTGTTGACCGTCGCACCAAATCACGTAATAAGCGTCCTCGATCTTGACGACGCGGGGATCGTAAGCGTATTCAAACTTGTACTCACCGCCATCCTTGGTGTGGAAAACGATGCGTTCTTTAGAAAACTTGAAGTTGATGCCGTCATCGCTTTTGCCAAAGTAAAGATACGGGATGCCGTTGTTGGTCTCCGCGCGGAAGACGCCGGCAAAGCCTCCCTTAAAAGGGACGAGCGCGCTGTTGAAAACGCGTGTTACGTTCTCAATGGGATTTCTTTTGATGATAGGGTTACCCGAATAGCGCCAGACGGGTGCGTCCGCAGTGGGTTCCTGCCAAGGGATATTGGGGATATTTTCTCCGATGATACATGCCATAATTGTTTTCCTTTTCATTTATTCCTGCCGCTCACGCGGTACAAGTCAAGATAAGTTGGTGAAGACGATGTTGTCTATATAGAAGTGTCCGTTGCCGGAAGACTCGCTTGCCGTGATGACGATGCTTTTGATCTTTACGGAAGCAAAATTGCAAACGATGGTGTTCATATCGGAAGCGCCGCTCGTATTTGCAAGCGTCGCGCGGAACTCCGCCCCGCCCGCGACGTAGATAGAAGAGCCGCTTTCGGTAATAAGTTCAATGCTATACGAAACGGAAGCAGCCTCGGTACCGACGTCGATCGCAAAGTGATTGAAGGTGCCGAGGGCACTGCCGCCCACATTGTACGTCACCTTAGAGGTGGTGCCGCCGCAGTAAAGGGACAACGCCTTTGCGCCGCTTTCGATCTTCAATACGTTGGGATTCTCCTCAAAACCGCCTGCGCCGTATTTGTACGCCTTCCAACCGCTTGCGGTATAGTTGTTACCGACCGTGCCGTCGTGGAAACCGTATTCCTTGCCCGTGATGCGCGTCGCGGACGTGGACGCGGCGTTGGTGGAGAACTGGAAGTTGTCGATATAAGTAAAGGTCTGCGAGCCGGAGGAAGTATTGCCCTTGACTGTGATATACATATGATCCAACGCCTTGATCTTTTCATAGAACTTGGTCCTACCGACAAGCGGACTGTTGATCGCCTGGCTGGGCTTATACTCCGTACCGCCCATATTGATGACGAGGTTGTCGTCTTCAAAATAAATGGTCGCATGATACCAAACGCCCGGGGTGAGCGAAAGATGGCTCAGGTTGTAGTCAACGTAGGTGCCGCCGCCGTCGATATCTTGGAAGCGGATGGACGTGCTTGCCGCCGAGTTATCGCTGATCTTGACGTCAAAGCTCAAAGACTTGTAAGTCGCAGGCAAATTGCCAAAGTGATACCCAAAGCGGTACGCCATACTGTTCAAATAGGACTTGAACTTTATCGCGGAACCTGCGCCGTAAGCATCCGCAACGGACTTGACCTCTGTGGCTGTGGTGGTATCCCAAGCGTTGGTGTTGCCGTTGAAGACTTCCTTTGCCCAACCGCTGGTGCCACCCTCGAAATTGTTGCCAATGCAAAGCCCGGGCAAAGTGAAACTCTTCTTTTGCACGGCGCTGTTGCCATTGTAGAAAGTCTTTGCGGAAGCGTCGTAACCGCCGACGGCGCGGAAGGATACCTGCCCGTTTTGCGTGGCGGTGTAGCCGCTGTACAAAGCGTCGGTAAAGTTGGTACCGTCTGTGGAGTATTGAACTTTGAGCCCCTCCGCGATCCAAGTAGTCATCGTGGAAGCGGTAGTTAAGAAGGTCAAAGCAGTCTGCTTCGTCTCGTACGTAAAGGTCGCTGCGTTGCTGTCTTGATATGCGCCGGAAGAGGAACCTACCGCCTTTACGTATACGGTGTGTGTCCCCGTCGTCGCAGAGAAAGTGACGTTGCGATCGGTCTGCGTCTTAAAGCTGCCGCCGTCCACCTTGACCGCATAAGTCGTGGCGTTTGCCACCGCTGCCCAAGTCACGCCTTTGTTGTTGGTGGTAAGAACGGGTGCGGAAAGTTTCAATACGCTGATGGTCGCGCTCTTTTCAATGGCGGAACTTGCGTAGTAATAGGTATTGGATGAAGCCTCCCAACCGCCTTCCGCTTTTACCTTAAAGGTATGCGTCCCCTCTTCGGTGACGGTATAAGAGGTTTGCGTCGTTTGCGTATAGGAACCGCCGTTCAACTTAACGGAAGTCTTATATGCGTCCGCCGTCCAAGACGCCGTGGGTCCCACGACGGAAATATCCGAAAGTGTGACGTTTTTGGTCGTATATTCAAAAGTCGCGGCGTCAGATGTCAAAACGGTGGAGCCGTTGCCCTTTGCACGGACGTAAACTTTGTACCTGCCTTCTTGGTTGGAAAGCGCTTTTAACGTATTGGTTTGCATAACGTACGAGCCGTTGCCCACCCTGACTTCGTAGCCGTTTGCCCCGCTGACGGCGCTCCAAGTGATGTTCGTACCGCTGACGCTGAGTGAAGGCTTGGCAAGCTTAGATACGGTGACCGTACCGGATTCCTGCAAATAACTGCCGTCGCAAGCGTAGTAAAT
>DMCI01000032.1 GCA_003445835.1 Clostridiales bacterium | reverse complement strand
TTGAAGGGCTTGGGGTAACCGATGAGTTTTGCCTCGTAAAGCACCTTGTTGATCTCCTCCATCACCTCGTTGCGGACTTCCACGCGGACGCCGATGTCCACCGTGCCGGGCTGGTGCAAGATGCCGTGCTTTGCGCACATCACTTCAAGCCACAACGCGCCGCGGCGACCGGTTGCCACAATGACTTCCTTGGCGTCGACGTGTTCGGTCTTGCCGTTTATCACCACGTCCGCGCCGGTGCAAACCTCGTTTTCGATGGTGAGATCCACACACTCGGAATTGAAGTGCATTTCCACGCCGTTATTCAACAAAAATTGCTCGATATCGTAGTAGATCTTTTGCGCTTTTTCGGTGCCCATGTGACGGATGGGGCAATCCACCAGTTTCAAGCCCGCTTGAATGGCTTTTTTGCGGATCTCCTTGATCTCCTCCGCGTGACCTACGCCTTCGATCTTTTTATCCGCGCCGAAGTCGAGGTAGATCTTGTCGGTGTACTCGATGAGGGATTGCACCGTCTCGAAACCGATGAGGTCGGGCAGATCGCCGCCCACGTCCGCAGAGAGGGAAAGCTTGCCGTCCGAAAAAGCGCCCGCGCCGGAAAAGCCGGTGGTGATGGCGCAGTTTTTGCAGTTCATACAAACGCCCGTTTTGGCTTTGGGGCAAGCGCGCTTTTCAATGGCGGCGCCCTTTTCCACAAAGGTGATCTTATCCTTGCAACCCCTCTTGATGAGTTCCAAGGCGGTGAAGATGCCGGCAGGACCGGCGCCGATGATCAAATAATCCGTTTTCATAGTATCTCCCAACGGGCAAAATGCCCGTTTAACGGCCGCGTTCTCGCGACCAACCTCACTATGATAACATAATAAAAATAAAAATACAACCCCAAAGAAGAGTTTTGTTTGAAGGAATTGCGACTTTGTCGCGTGAATCACAAGCAAAGCTTGCATTGCGGATAAAGTTATCCGTAACGACGGCTTTTGCCGTCAAATCGTGAAACAAAGTCCTGATTCGTGCCGCGTTAGGCGGCAATTAACGGCGAAACCAATTCATTTTGTGTCAACGGGACGACCCTCGGCCGCATATACTATCGTATGAAAATAGGCGTTTTGGATAGCGGGATCGGCGGACTGAACGTGCTTGCCGCCCTCATAAAGCATAGATGTGGCGACGGGTACGTATATCTATCGGACGGGAAAAACTTACCCTATGGGAGCAAAAGCGGCGAAGAATTGAAGCGCATCGCCCTTTTGAACGCGCGCCGCCTGGTAAAAAGAGGGGTGGGCGCCATCGTGTTTGGGTGCAACACCCTTTCCGTCGCCGCGCTGGATCACGTCCGAAAAAAGGTCGTTCCGCCCGTTTTCGGGCTTGTGCCCCGCCCCGAACTTTTGAGCGGAAAAGGGCTGTTGCTTTGCACGCCGGGAACGGCTTTGTTTTTGCCCCAAATAAGCGGAAACGTGTGCGTTTTGACCCCTTCTTCTCTTGCCGTTTTGATCGACGGAGAGTACCCCAAAACGCAGGCGACGGAAAACTATCTTCGTCCCTTGCTTCTCCCTTACCGCGACGCGGAGGAAGTTTACCTCGGGTGCTCACATTATTTGTTTGCCAAAGAGGTTGTGAAGCAGGTTTTTCCGCAGGCTGAAATCCTGGACGGCGTGGAGCATCTTGCCGCCCTCGTCAGCGCCGTTTTGCCCGAAGAAGGAAGCAAAAATCCTTCGATGGAAATGATCTTCACGGGCGAGGATCAAACCGAACGATATCTTGCCATTCTTTCTTCCTTACTGAAATAATCCTCTTTCCACCCCCGCGGCAAGCGCCAGAGCAAAACGCGGCACCAAAAGATCGATCTCCTTGGGCGCAACGGCAAGTTCCGTAGGCGCAAGGCGAGCCAAAAGCGGCACCCCCAAAGACAGAACGGGGACGTGAAAGACCTCGCCCGAAATGGGCTCGCGGCGATTTGCCACCCCGCCGCCC
Organism: Clostridiales bacterium; assembly: GCA_003445835.1. Lineage (GTDB taxonomy): Bacteria > Bacillota > Clostridia > Christensenellales > CAG-1252 > CAG-1252. The sequence continues at coordinate 1,489 of DMCI01000032.1, read as the reverse complement.
GGCACGACGCCGCCGTCCGTTACCTGCACGGCGTGAAAAAGTCGCTCTATGCGACGGGTGGACAAAGTATCCACCGTCAAAATGAGGTCGGGACGATACTGCGACGCGACGCCCTTGACCACGCGGGCGGTCTCCAACCCCGTAACGCCAAAGACCGACGGCACAAAGGTAGCCAAATAGGCGCGTCCCCTCTCCCCGACGGAAAGCCTTTTGACGCATTCCGTCCCCAAAGCGTCCACCACGGCGGAAGGATTGCCAAGCCCGACGGCAAGCACTCTTTTTCTTTTGCCGCCGCAAAGAAGTGCGACGGATCGCGCAACGCCGTCCGCGGCTTCCTTGAGCAATCGATCGTCCGTCAACGGATCGCCCTCCAAAAGCAAGGTATGGTAAGTGCCCTTTCCGCGCGCGCCGCCCTCGCCAAAGGCAGAGGGCGCGATAAAGCTGAGCCGCCTAACGGATGGGGACAGCTTTTCCTCCCCGATCTTGACCCCTTTTTGCGCGCTCTCCGCCGCCTCGAGCGCCAATTCCTCAAAAAAATCCATAAGGTTATCGTGCGTTAAATAAAATAAAATATTATTGAAAAATTATTGCAAAGTGGTCGGGGGCTATGATAAAATACTAACTACGTGAAAAACAACAGAAAGGTGCATCGCACCAAAAGGAGTAAAAATGCCTAACATCAAATCTCAAAAGAAGCGCGTTCTTATCACCAAAGAAGAGTATGCTCGCAACAAAGCGATCCGCTCCGAAGTCAAGACCGCAGTGAAGAAGTTCAACAACGCTATCGCCGCCGGCGACGTGGCTGCCGCAGAAGCTTTGCTCCCCGTGACCGTTTCCGTCATCAACAAGGCAAAGAGCGACGGCGTTTACCACATCAACACCGCTTCCCGCAAGATCGCCTCTTTGAATAAGTCCCTCAACGCCATCAAGAAGTAATTTTTTACTTTATGTCCGGAGTCAAGATCCACACAAAAGAGGACGCCTATCGTCTGTTTGACGAAGCCGTTACGGCTCTTACGACCACGAACTTCATCATCACGGAAAAGCCGATAACGGACCTCTTAAGATGCTTGATCTACAGCGATCTGCTCCGCGCATTCGTAACCGATTGTAAAAAAGGCGTGGACTACGAGTCCGAACTTGCCGCCGCCGTCCAAGAGACGGAAAGCGGGTACGCCTTTGTTCTTCCCAAAAGCAACAAGAGAGTCATTGCATTGGTCACCGGTCTGCTCCACGATTTTGATACCGGAGCAAGGTCGCTGACCTCTTTTATTCAAAGTTTTTGGCCCGGCGTGGACAACAACACGAAGTACCGCCTGTTTTGCGAAAACGTTCTTCTTCCCTACAAAAAGGCTTTCCGTCAATCCTTCTTAAGCGACATTGACGACATCGAGCAAGTGGAAGCGGCAGAAACGGTCGCCATCAGCGATTCCGTTTTGGAAAGCGCCGCCCCGCTTTTTTCCGCTTTGAGGACGGTCTTTGCGGGGGA
>DMCI01000129.1 GCA_003445835.1 Clostridiales bacterium | reverse complement strand
GTGCGCGGCGTTGGGCTTGGCTTCGTAAGACAGGATCTTGTCACGGTAAAACTCGTAAAAATCCTCCGTGCGATCCACAAAGCAAGCGTGCGAAAGCATATACTCGGGCGGGAACTTATACTTTTGGTTATATAAGCCGTCCTTACTGCGAAAGTCGGGGATGCCGCTTTCGGTACTGACGCCTGCGCCGCCGAAAAACACCAAGCGCTTTGCTCGGTCTACGATCTCTTGCAGTTTTTGAATGTTGCCGTCGCCCATATCAATACTATAGCACAAAAATAAGGACTATTTCAAGAGGGCAAAAAAACGGTGCCCTAGAAAGGACACCTAAGATCAAACGCGCATCAATACGACGGTCTTTAAATACAAAGCGTCGTCCAGACCGACGAGGGAAGCGTGGTCGGGCGCTTGCGTTTTTATCTCCAAAAGTTTGACGTTCACTTTGGCAATGGCGGCGGCTTCTTCCACCATTTTCAAAAAGAGCGGAATGGTCATAAACCTACTGCAACTGCAAGTGAACATCACGCCGCCTTTTTCCAAAACGGAAAGCGCTTCGGCGTTGGTGGTCAGGTAGCCTTTGTACCCTTCCTTGACGGTATCCGAACTTTTGGTGAAAGCGGGGGGATCGAGAACGATGAGGTCAAAGCGTCGGAGGGTCTTTTTGAGTTCCCTAAGATAAGCAAAGACGTCCGCCTTTTCCGTCTTGATCTGCGTAAAGCCGTTCAACGCGGCGTTTTTGGCTACTTGCGCAAGAGCAGTTTCGCTGACGTCCACCGCGGTGACCTCTTTGGCGCCGCCTTTCGCGGCGTTTAATGAAAAGCCGCCTTGATTGCAAAAGAGGTCAAGCATCTTTTTCCCTTTTGCGTAGCGGGTGACTGCGGCGCGCGTTTCCTTTTGATCCAAAAAGTACCCGGTTTTTTGCCCGTTTTCAAGGTCGACAGCGAGGGTCAGCCCGTTTTCCGTGATCGTGAGATCTTTGTCAAGGGTACCGAAGAGGACGCCTTTTCTTTCCTCTAACCCTTCCTTTTGGCGCGAAGCAACGTCGCTTCGTTCGTAAATGCAGGCGGGGGAGAAAGCTCGTTTGAGTACGTCCACGATCAGATCGCGCCTAACGTCCATTCCCAAAGTGAGAATCTGCACCGAAAGGTGGTCGCGGTACTTATCCACGATCAGCCCGGGCAATCCGTCCGACTCACTGAAAACGGCGCGGTAGTTGTCGTCGTAACCCAAAGCTTCGCGCTGTGCTTTTGCTTTTAACACTCTGTCGAGGAAAAGCTTTTCGTCGATGGGCGTTTCGTCACGGGTGAGCAAACGCACAATGATCTTGGACGCGTGGTTGATAAAGCCGTAGCCGACCAAGCGACCCGTTTGAGTCACAACCTTGGCGACCGAGCCTTGGCTGTCCTTCCCTTCGATTTTTTGCACGGTATTGGCAAAAATCCAAGGGTGTTTGTCGGCGCGTTTTTCTTCTCCTTTTTTGAGGGTCAAGACGTACATAGTTTGCTCCTTGTCGGAATTCTTGCTTAATAGTATCATTTTTTTTGCGCCAAATCAATAAAATCGGCTTTCTTGAATTGACTTTACCCAAAAGAAGTTATTAAAATAACTTCGTTATGAGATTTTTGTCGGCGAAAAAAGGGATGGATATGACGACGGGCAGGTTGTTTCCCAATCTGCTTGCTTTTGCCATTCCTCTCGTGCTTTCGGGTGTTTTGCAACTTTTGTTCAACGCCGTTGACCTCGTCGTGATCGGCAACTTTTCCGAAACCCGCGTGATCTCCCTTGCGGCGGTCAGCTCCAATAACTCTTTGATCAATCTTTTCGTCAACGTGGCGATCGGCGTTTCTTTGGGCGTCAACGTCGTGATGGCGCAGGCGCTTGGGGAAGGCAATCGTGAAAAGGCGGAACGCACCGTGCATACCGCTATGCTTCTTGCTTTGGTGATCGGCGTCGTGGTAATGATCGTCGGCACGGTGGGCGCAAGGCAGTTTCTTATTTGGATGCAGGCAAACCCCGAAGTCATCGACAAGGCGTATATCTATTTGTTCATTTACTTTTTCGGCGCGCCGGCAAATATCGTGTACAACTTCGGCGCGGCGCTTCTTCGCGCAAAAGGGGATACCCGCCGTCCGTTGTTTTATCTGACCGTTGCGGGAGTGATCAACGTCGTTTTGAACATCATTTTGGTTGTGCCCGTCAAAATGGACGTCGCAGGCGTTGCGGTGGCTACCATCGTTTCGCAGTACATCTCCGCGATCCTCATTGTTGTGGCGCTTTTGAGAGAAAAGGGGGAACTCAAACTTGTTTTCAAAAAGCTGCGTTTCCATAAGGAAGAACTGAAGCATATCATCCGCATCGGGCTTCCGTCGGGGATCCTTTCTTCCTTCTTTTCCATTGCCAACATCATCATTCAATCCGCCGTCAACACCTTCAGCGCGGCGGTGATCGCGGGCAACGCGACGGGTATTTCCATCGAGGCGTTCGTCTATACTTCAATGAACGCGGTCGCGGGCACGGCAAGCACTTTTTCGGGGCAGAACTACGGCGCGGGCAAATACAAACGCATCAAACGCGTGATGTGGGATTGCTGTTTGATCGAAGCGATCGTCGGCATTTTGCTCGGCGGTTTGTTTATGCTTTTGCGCCATCAACTTGCGGGGATCTACACCGGTGACGAGGAAGTCATCCGAGTGGCGGGGCAAAGGATGATGGTGATCTTGCCTTTCTACTTCGTGTGCGGCGTCGTGGAAGTATTGGTCGGTTGTATGCGCGGGATGAATTACTCCGTGATGCCCACCGTCGCAAGTTTCGTTTCGGTGTGCGTTTACCGCATCGTGTGGGTCTTTGTGTTCTTTAAGGCGTACCGTGAACCGCGCTCGTTGTGGCTTTCGTACCCCATCAGTTGGATCATTAACTTTGCGATCGACCTCGTGATGATCCTGTTGGTGTTCCGACGCGTCAGCAAAAAGCGTAAAAGCGAAGGGGAAAGCGGCGAAAGTTTGCTGACGGACGAATAACGTTTTACAAAACCGCTTACAAGCGGTATAATAAAAGTCATCAAGACAGAAAAAGGAGAAGAATATGCAACAAAAAGTAGTGCCTATCACCCTGCTTACCGGGTACCTCGGGGCAGGTAAAACGACTCTTTTGAATCACGTTTTGAACAACCAAAAAGGGTATCACGTAGCCGTCATCGTTAACGATATCGGCGAGGTCAACATCGACGCAAGTTTGCTTGCCGCGGGCGGCGTCGTGCAGGAAAAGGACGCCAGTCTCGTGCCGCTTCAAAACGGCTGTATCTGCTGTACCCTCAAAGAGGACCTTATCAAGCAGATCGGGGAACTCGTCATGTCCGACAAATTCGATTATATCTTGATCGAGGCAAGCGGTATCTGTGAGCCCGTGCCTATCGTGCAGACCATCGAGTATTTGCACGAGAACACCAAACGTTGCGACAAAACCGTCGTTTTGGACAACGTCGTATCCGTCGTGGACGCTTTTCGTCTTTCGGAGGAATTCGGTGACGGTAAGGAACTGATGAAGGAGAACATCGAGGACGACGATATTGAAAATTTGATCATTCAACAGATCGAGTTCTGCAACAAGATCATCGTCAACAAGACCGATCTTGTTGATAAGGATAAGCTCAAGGAAGTGGAAGCGGTCATCCGTGCCCTCCAACCCGAAGCGGAGATCATCGAGGCGGTGAAGGGCGAAGTCGCTCTTGACAAGATTCTCGGCACCGGCGCCTTTGACTTTGAAACGGCGTCCCGTTCCGCAGCTTGGATCAAAGGTTTGGAGGAACTTGAGGAGGAAGAGGAGCCCGAAGGCGAAGTTTTGGAGTACAACATCTCCACTTTCGTGTATAAGCGCAGGGCGCAGTTCGATACCAAAAAGTTTATCGACTGGGCAAACAACAACTTCCCCAAGACCGTCATTCGCGCCAAGGGCGTGGCGTGGATTTCCCGCGATAGCGCCAATATGTATATGTTTGAGCAGGCAGGCAGCCAAAAGAGCCTGGTCAACGCAGGTCCGTGGGTGGCGTCCCTTTCTCGTCAGGAACAACAAGAGATCCTCTTGATGGCGCCCGAAGTTGCCGCCGAGTGGGACCCCAAGTTCGGTGATAAGATGATCAAGCTCGTCTTTATCGGCAAGGGGATGGACCGCGCCGCCATTGAAGCGGAACTGGATTCCCTGTTAAAGGACTGACCTTGAAAGAATAGAAAAGGGTGCTTGCGTTGAGTAAGCACCCTTTTTTATTTACCCCACGCCACGCGACGGAGTGAGGGCAAATAAAAACATATAACGGCGAAGCAGATGCGCCGTTATTCGCCGTTATAAATAATGGTGACGGGACCGTCGTTCAACTGTTGGATCTTCATATCCGCGCCGAAGACGCCTCTTTTGCAGGGTACGCCGAGGGATGCGACCTTGTCGCAAAAACGTTCGTACAGTTCGTTTGCGCGTTCGGGTCTTTCCGCGCCCGAAAACCCGGGACGGTTGCCGTGCGATACGTCCGCTAACAGTGTGAATTGCGATATGGCAAGGATCTCGCCGCCGATATCGGTGACGGATAAATTCATCTTACCGTTTTCATCCTCGAAAATGCGGAGTTTTACGACTTTTTCCGCAAAGTAATCAACGTCTTTTTCGGTGTCGCCGACGGCTACGCCTACGTAGATGGCAAGCCCTTTTTTGATCTCGGAGATCAACTTTCCGTCCACCGAAAGGGTGGTTTCTTTTACTCGTTGTACGACCAGTTTCATTTTAAGTATCCTTTGATGACCGCGCTGGCGCCGATCCTGTCCGCGCCCGCCGCAATGAATTTTTCCGCGTCTTCCAAGGTGCGGATGCCGCCCGCCGCCTTGATTTTGACGCCTGCGCCGATGTGCTTTTTGAATAAGACGACGTCTTCAAGTTGCGCTCCCGCTTTGCTGAATCCGGTACTCGTTTTGATATAGTCTGCTTTTGCTTCGGTGACTGTCTTGCAAAGAGCGATCTTTTCTTCCTCCGTCAAAAGGCAGGTCTCGACGATGACTTTTAAGATTTTTCCTTTAGAAGCCGCGCGTAAAGCTTTGATCTCGTTCAAAACGTAGTCGTAGTCCTTTTCTTTGACTTTGCCGACGTTTACGACCATATCCACTTCATCCGCGCCGTTTTTGACGGCGTCTTCGGTTTCAAAGACTTTGGCGGCGGTGGTGTTGTATCCGTTGGGGAAGCCGATGACCGTCGTGATGCGTACTTTGTCGACGTACTTTTGCTTCAAAAAGGATACCGCGGCAGGGGGCACGCAGATGGATGCCGCGCCTGCTCGAATGGCTTCTTCGGCAAGGGAGATGAGTTCCTCTTTCGTTGCGGTGACGGAAAGTAAGGTGTGGTCAACTTTTGAAAAGATTTCTTTAGGCGTCATAATTTCCTCCGAATTTTTATTATACCTTTCGGGGTGTAAAAAGTCAATCAAAGCGTCGTTTGCGGGCATAATGAATTGCCTATCGGCGGTGAAGTTGCTACGCAACACGCACAAAACTTCACCCAAAATGATTAGCGGTCAAATCATTATCGGCAACTTCCGACTTTTTCTCACATAGGATAAAAAGAAGGGGGGCTTGTCATTTTTTTCGTAAAATGGTAAAATAACAAAAGAGGTGGCAAGATGATCGTTTGGTCTGATATGGAAGCATTGGCAAAAAAACATCTGTCCTCGCTGATCTACAACAGCGAGTATAATTTTGATTCGCAAGTCATTAGGATCGCGGATAAAATTTACGCGGAAAAAGCCGTAAAAATGATCTTGATCGCGGGTCCATCCGCCAGCGGCAAGACCACTTTTGCAAACCTTCTTGCGGATCGGTTGGAGTTCCGCGGCGTAAAAGTTCACCGCATTTCCACAGACGACTTTTTCATCGATCGTGACAAGATCGAGGTTTTGCCCAACGGACTTTTGGATATGGATTCCTTAAACGCAATGGACGTAAAACTTTTGACCTTTACGATCGAGTCGCTTTTGGAAGGAAACCGCGTGGTGATCCCGCGCTTTGATTTTGTTGAGGGCAAACGTGCGGGCGACACGAGGGAGAT
>DMCI01000101.1:1118-3862 GCA_003445835.1 Clostridiales bacterium | reverse complement strand
TCCGGAGTGCGTCTGTCGTATGCGGGCGCGGGCGGGCGCTTCGTTATTATATCGTCGATGACGGCGACCAAATCGTTCCCTTTCAAGGCGTCTTGCGGCAAAACGTTGATAAGCCCGAGCTTTTTGTACGCGGCGGCGTTTTGTTCCTGGTCGCCTCGGGATTCTCCTTTCGGCAAGGGGATCGCTATCACGCGTTTTCCAAGCGCGGTCAGCTCGCCTAGAGTGGATGCTCCCGCGCGGGAAACGACGAGGTCTGCGCTTTCAAAAAGATCCGCTATGTTTTCACAAAAGGGGATGGAAACATACGAGTTGGTTTTGAGAGGCAATCCACCTTCTCCCGTGATGTGGAGAATATTATACTTGTCGGATAAGGCGGCGTAGTTTTCGGATAACGCCTCATTGATGGCTTTGGCGCCCAAACTTCCGCCCATAAAAAGCAAAGTGCGCTTTTGTTTGTTGGGGAAAAAGTCCGATTTTCTCCCTTGAAATATCTCTTTTCTGATGGGCGTTTGCATGACCTTCGCCTTTTTGTACGTCCCCGAAAAAGCGGTGTAGACCCGTTCGGCAAACAGCGCCGTAAAGCGATTTGCCAGTCCCATACTCTTGTCACTTTCGTGACAGACGACGGGGATGCCCAAAAGTCGCGCGGCAACGACGGTCGGCACGGCGGCGTACCCGCCTTTTGAAAATACGACGTCAACGTTTTTCTCCTTCAAGACCCGTTTCGCTTGCGCCGCACCTTTTGCAAGTACGAAGGGGATCGATAGGTTCTTCCAAATTTTTCTTCTGTAAAATTTTGTCGTTTCTGTCGGATAAAACGGAATATTTTTCGTTTTGCAGATGCGTTCTTCCATTGAAGAAGGGCTGCCGACGTAGATCACGTCGTCAAAACGCTTTTTCAGCTCCTCTAAAAGGGCGAGGTTTGGCATAACGTGACCGGCGGTGCCTCCGCCTACCAAAGCGATGTTTGTCATTTTTCGTCATAACTCCTTTTTTTTGCTTGTATCTCAAATATAAGTTTTTACTTTACTAAAAAAATATATGCTTGCTTTTCAAGTAATATTTATGTATAATATCTGTGTGGATGTTTTTTCCATAAAATCTTTCAAAAGGAGGTCACCGATGGAGGAGTTTAATTTGATTAGTTTTGACGGCACGGATATCCATTGCTATATGTGGAACAACGTTGAAAATCCCAAGGCCGTCGTTCAGATCGCTCACGGTATGGGCGAACATTGCGGTAGGTATGATGACTTTGCGTCATTTTTAAATAAAAACGGTTACATCGTTATTGCGGAAGATCATCGCGGTCACGGTAAGACTTGCGGGTATGAAAAGAGAGGTATCGTGGAGGGGGATAGTTACAACGACACCATTTCCGATATGATCGCTCTCACCAACAACTACGCTATCAAAAAGTACAAGTTGCCTGTGGTTCTTGTCGGTCACAGTTACGGCAGTTTCCTTTCGCAGGGCTATATTGAACGTAACGGCGATGCCCTTGCCGGCGTGATCCTTTCCGGCTCGGCGTATATGAACACGGCGCAAGTGGCTTTCGGCAGAGTGGTCGCTTCTATCCAAAACGCTCTTTGCGGCGGCGAAAAACCGGCAAATTTGATCGCAAAATTGTCCTTCGGCGCATACGACAAGCAGTTTAAGGAAGAAAACCAGCCCTTTGCTTGGCTTACGAGGGATAAGGAAGTCGTCAAAAAGTACATCGCCGACGAGTATTGCGGCGCGGCGTTCAATATGTCCATCGCTTTCCAAAAGAGCTTTTTCTACGGTATGAAGACGGTTTATCGTCCGGAATCCTTGAAGGCTATCCCCAAGGAACTTCCCATCTTTATCGCCAGCGGCGACAGAGATCCCGTGGGCGGCAACGGCGCGCTCGTTTCCCGTTTGTATGAGGAATACAAGGCTCTCGGGCTTACCGATCTTGATATCAAGCTGTATCCCGATGCCCGTCACGAGATCTTAAACGAGCTCAATAAGGATGAAGTTTATTCGGATTTTCTCGCATTTATTGATAGAGTCACCGCTCCGAAAGAGTAAAAGTGGAATATTCAACAAGTGGAATAAAATCCTTTCTTCGATAATCGCAACGCAGCAAGTAAAAAGTCTTCGGGCGCGCCAATCGACGGCGCGTCGGGACTTTTCTTTTTCCGGGTGATTTTTGGCACGAAGTTTGCATTTCGACAATCTTTTTGAACTAAAATGGAAATAGAGGCAAAAATGTGCGGCAAGTTGCTTGCCCTTATTTTTTTAGGAGTGATATAATCTTGGCAAAGGCAATAAGGAGGTAGATTTATGAAAATTAAACCTTTGTTTGATAGGATCGTGATCAAAAAGGTCGAAGAGAAGGCAACCGCGTTCGGCGGCATCGTTCTCCCCGACTCCGCAAAAGAGAAGCCCCAGATGGCTGAAGTCATCGCCGTCGGACCCGGCGGTATGGTGGAAGGTAAGGAGATCGCCATGCAAGTAAAAGTCGGCGACAAGATCCTTTACAGCAAGTATGCAGGCAGTGATTTCAAGATCGACGGCGAAGAGCTCACCGTTCTTCGTCAAAGCGACGTGCTCGCCGTCGTCGAGGACTAATAGGAGGTAATATCAATGGCTAAGCAGTTTAAGTACGGACAGGAAGCAAGAAAGGCTCTTGAGGCGGGCGTCAACGTTCTCGCCGATACCGTCAAGATCACCTTGGGGCCCAAGGGCAGAAACGTCGTTCTCGGCAAAAAGTACGGCGC
>DMCI01000101.1:0-1049 GCA_003445835.1 Clostridiales bacterium | reverse complement strand
CTCATCACCAACGACGGCGTGACCATCGCCAAGGAGATCGAACTCAAGGACGCTTTTGAAAACATGGGCGCTCAGCTCATCCGCGAAGTTTCGGTCAAGACCAACGACATCGCGGGCGACGGCACCACCACCGCGGCGGTGCTTGCTCAGGCGATCGTCAGAGAGGGCGTCAAAAACGTCGCGGCGGGCGCTAACCCCATCATTTTGAAGAAAGGCATTATGAAGATGACCGAGGCTGCGGTGGAGGAACTCCGCAAGCTTTCCGTGCCCATCTCCGGCAAGAAGAATATCGCGCAGGTGGCAAGCATCTCCGCAGGAGATGAAACCATCGGCGAACTGATCTCCGACGCTATGGAAAAGGTCGGCACCGACGGCGTCATCACCATCGACGAGGGCAAGACGATGAAGACCGAGCTCAACGTTGTGGAAGGTATGCAATTCGACCGCGGATACGCGTCCCCGTATCTCGTCACCGATACCGACAAGATGCAGGCGATCTTGGACGATCCGTACGTTCTTATCACCGACAAAAAGCTCTCCAACGTGCAGGAGATCCTCCCCATCATCGAGATCGTTTACAAGGCGGGCGCAAAGCTTCTTATCATTGCCGAGGACATCGAGGGCGAGGCGCTCAGCACCATCATCCTCAACAAGCTCAAGGGCGTGTTTAACTGCGTTGCAGTTAAGGCTCCCGCGTTCGGCGACAGAAGGAAGGCTATTTTGGAAGACATCGCTCTTCTCACCGGCGGTCAGGTCATCACCGACGACCTCGGCTTGGATCTCAAGACCGCGGATATTTCGATGCTCGGTCGCGCACGTCAAGTCAAAGTGGATAAGGACAACACCACCATCGTTGGCGGCGCCGGCGACAGCGAACAGATCAAGGCGCGCGTCGCTTCCATCAAAGCGCAGATCGCCGTCACTACCAGCGACTACGATCGTGAAAAACTTCAAGAGCGCGTTGCCAAACTTTCGGGCGGCGTAGGCGTCATCGGCGTCGGCGCGGCTACCGAAGTGGAAATGAAAGAAAAGAAGCTCCGCATCGAGGA
>DMCI01000031.1 GCA_003445835.1 Clostridiales bacterium | reverse complement strand
AGCCCGCAACGGATAAGCGGGCGACGACTTGCTTGCCGTGACGGAACACTTCGGTCGCCGTCTGCATCTCCGCCTTGATGCCTTCGTAGGCAAGAAGTTCGTTTTTCAGACGGTTGTAATACCTGCGCTCGCGCGGATCGGCAAGAATGAGTTTGTTTTCCAAAGAGCGCTTGAGCACCGCTTTGCCGTGCTCGTCCAAAAGCTCGCCCTTTTCGTTGTAACGAGGTTCAAGCTTTTGCTGCTCTTCCTTTTCTTTTTCTTTTTGTTCCAGGAGGGCCGTCCCTTCTTCCGCAAGGGTCTCGGCGTTGTCGGCGATCCTGTCAAGGGCTTCCTGCCTCTCTTCAAAGGTGCCGCTGTAAATATAGTCGTCCATCGCGCCTTCTTCCATGAATGCGCGAAGATATTCGTCGTCCATCACAAAGCCTTGATCGCCTTCTTGCGCGCCTTCGCCCGCAGGGGTCTCTTCGACGGGTTGCGCCTGCGCTTGTTCTTCCGCGGGAGCAGGTTGCGCTTCGGGCGTGATGGTCGGCACGAAACCGATGTCGTCTTGCAAAAATTCTTCGGGGATTTGCTCGTTGCCGAGGTCGACGGGTTCTTCCGCCGCGGCGACTTCTTCCGCTTCTTCCGAGGCGGGGGCGGCTTCTTCGGCATCGTCCGCGACCGAAGCGGTCACCGTAAACTTTTCGTCGGATGCTTCCGCACCTTCAACGGGAATCTCGACGGGCTCTTCCTCAACGGGAGCTTCCGAAACGGGCTCTTCGACAGAGGCTTCTTCAACGGGAGCATCTTCGGATAAAAGAAGAGGATCGGCGGGAGAGATCTCCTCCGCAGATTCTTCGGGAGCAACTTCGATCGCGGTTTCTTCCGCAACGGAGTCGGTCACCTCTTCCGCTTCCGGAGTAACGACTTCGTCAGGCGTTACGCTTTCGGCTTCGGATTGTAAGGCTTCAGAGGTTGCCTCCGTCGGTAAAACTTCCGTTTTGTCGACAGAGTCCTTGTCCTTCTTTTTTCCAAAGAACCAATTGAGAGCCAAATTAACCTCCTGTCCTACACTGCTGAAAAGGCCACGGAAACGCCAAAAAAACCGCATCCCTGCCCTTTTCACAATGCCGAATCCTTTCCTCGGACGACGCCCGCAAACGGCTTTATTTTCAAAAAACACGCATTTTTCGCACATTCCGAAAACAAAACAGTTTTGAGAGCACCGCCTCGTTTATTCATTATACCATATAAATAACTATGCGCGGAGAATATTAAGAATTCTTAATAATCGGTTTCGGAGGCAAAAATTCCCATTTTTCGGGCATTTTTATTTTTGTCAATATGGACTGACTTTGTTGCGAAATATTTTTTTTACAAAATGATATAAAAAAGGACGGGTTGCCAAAAATTTTTATATTTGCTACAATGAAATACACGCGAAGCGCGTAAAAAAAGGAGTATCTGATTATGTCGGAAGAAGAAAAGAATTTTCAAGAAGAGCAGTCTGTCGAAACGCCCGTTTCCGAACCCACGGTCGAATACGTACCCACGGAGGAGGACGCGTCCGCTTTGAAGGAAGCTTCCGAAACGGAACGCAAAAAGGCTTACAAAACCGGCTCCAAAGTGGCGGCGTTCATCGTATTTTTCATCACACTATGCCTCTTTGCCGTCTGCGAATATTACGCTTCCGTCTTTTTGTACCTCCCGATGATAAAAGGCGTACACGATTTCGGCGACGCGATCGCCGCCGTTTTCGGCGCGACGATCGGGCTTGTGTTTACCGCCATCTTCGGCATCGCGCAACTGCCGTTTAACATCGCTTCCATCGTTTTGTTTGCCCGCCTGCGCGGTAAGTCGGACAAAAAGAGCGAAAATCGCTTGTTCACCGCCCTGCTTATCATCTCCGTCGTGATGCTCGTCATCATGGTGCTGACCTTTGCGGCCTTTTTGATCAGCGGTGCAGCGCACAACGACAAGTAAGATCATTTCACAACAAAAAAACACCATCGGGAAACCGATGGTGTTTTTTTACCCTCTTATCACAGAAGCGCGGGAAGTTCAATATCCTCGACGTCGTCGCCCAAAAGGAAGGTGGTAACTTCCTCGATCCAGCCGTCTCCGTCGTTGTAATAGAGAACGATACCGGTATTTTGATCCAGTTCAAACACGTCGCCGTTATCGGTTTCGTAACGATAGGCGGAAACCTCCGATTTGCCGATCGTTACGGATTTTTCGGTACGCGTCGCACTGTCATAATTCGCATAATGATAATTGAACACAGAAAGCATCGCGCTCCGCGCCGCATCCAAAGAATCAAGTGGCTCAACACCCCAGTTTTCTCCGTCGTAATAATAACAGTCGATGTTTTCTTCGTCACGCAGATCGTAGTACATACTAAACCCGTCGACGTCCGTAAAGAAGACGCCTTCTTTGCCCACGAACGTATACGTATTTTCGTCTATGGTCATAACGATCTTGACGCCGTCGCCCATACCTAAGCGCATGACCGTATCGTGCAAATCGGTTTCCGTGCCAAAGTCGGTATAAATGGTAGTCCTTACGTTTTCGCCGCCTTGGGTGCCTCCGCCTTCCCCGCCGTTTCCACTGCCGTTTCCACCGCCGTTTCCGCCGTTTTCGGGAATAGCGATATGGGTGGGCGTGCCTTCGGTGATCTCAAAATAGATGAAGTAATCGTCCATATTGATGCGGAACAAGTTCAGATCGGTATACCATCTGACGTTTTGATAAAAGCTGTCGGTGTCGACCTCCCCGTCCACGACGGAAGTGGTGATCGCCGCGCTGCCCGCAAAATAATCGCCGCGGGTATCGGTGCCCGAACCCGTAAGTTCGTAGGTGCCGTAGAAGGTGGATTCGATCGAATAAGCTACGTCGTAATCGAACAGTTTATCAAAATGAAGTTCAAACTCGTTGTCTTCAAAAATCGTAAGAACGGCGTTTTGCGACGCTTCGCGCGCCACCTCGAGTTCATCGTTGTCCAGCCTGCCCGAGTTGTTGGTCACCATATTGTAAGCCAACACCTTGTTCGTCAGCAACGCGTGGACTTCCGCAGCGCTCGTCGGGACGGTCGTGCTTTGATTGCCGCTTTCACCCGGAAGGGTCACGGTCGTTTCTTCGTAATTGCTGTAGGCGAAGTTGTAAGAATAGCCGTACTCTTCGTACTGGATCATCGTGATCCGTCCTTCGTAGAACATCACCTTAAAGTTTCTGATATCACGCGGTTGCGACTCCCCTTCCGGCGTATAGCGGAAGCTTCCGATCGTGTAATAATGGGTATATTCCCCGTACGTCGCCTTGTTTAAGAAGGGAGCGGGAATGGTGCCGAGCCATTGATCGAAGAACGCCCCTTTGTAAAATGCAGGAGATTGCGTGCCGTTAGGCAAATAGACGGTATAAGCGTACGCACCGGACGCATTTGGCATAGCCCCCGTCTTTTCATAGTACAGACCGCCGTTTGACCAAGTATCGCTGTACTTGTTGCCGTCCACCTTAAAAGTGCCGGCGACGGAAGTCGGCGCCGTGCTGAAATACGAAACGGTAAAGTTGCCGCCGTTCAAATTCGTTTTGTTGGTAAAGATGTCTTTCCACATTTCCTGCGTAACCTGGTACCGCGCGTCAAAAGCGTCGCCGTTGGGGTCGGTGGGCACGTCCGCACGCATGGGAGAATCGGCGGAAGCGGTCATCGTCAACCCAACGTCCACCACCGTCGCGCCGTTTCCTACCGGCTGCGGAATGTGTAAGACATACGCGCCGACGACGTAGCTGAGCGTAATACTGTCGTAGACGGAGGGAAAGTCGTAAAAATATTCCCCATCCTCAAAGTCGTAACATTTAAAAGTGGAAAGTTGCGCAACGTTTCCGTCGTTGGGGACGGTAAAATTACCGAACATAATGCCTTCGGCGTTAACAAGTTCAAAGGTCGCGTCCGAAAACAACGAAGCCGTCGCGTCGCTGAAGATCGCTTCCGCTTCCCTGCGATAGCCGGCGTCTTGCGTCTGCACGTTGACGTTGGTAACGGTAAGTTTTTTGCCGGAGAAATTGCTCGGGACGAGCACTTCGCCGTTGCCGCCCTGACCCGAGCCGCCTTCGCCGGAGCCTTGGCTTCCGTTGCCGCCTTCGCCCGAACCGCTGCCCCCGTTGCAGCCTTGTTCTCCGCTGCCACCGTTACCTTGGCTATTGCCGCCGCCCACGGTGGGCAAAACGGGCGTATAAGAGGTGTTGAACTCGGTGCATTCCAAACTGACGCCCGCTCTTGCGGTAGGCACCGCGCCGCTTGCCGCGTACTTTAAGCAAACGCCGGTTGCTTTGTCGATGCAAACTTCCAACGAATAGGCGCTTGCCGCGGCGGTCTCCTTGATGGTGTACTTGTCGCAAGCGCGCCCCGCCACCGTTGCGGAGGACTTGACAGCGTTGCCGCTCAAGCCGGAGTAGAAGCCCATGTACCCGATGATGCCCGCAGACGCGCCTTTGGCGACCTGCACGTATTGCGCTTTGGTCAAGTACGCGTTGTACGCCGTTTCCTCTTTGCTCCAGACGCCGTCTTCCTTACTGTAGACCACGGCTTTTACGTCGGAAGAAAGGTCGTAGTAATATTCGTTTTCTTGATCCTTAAAGTAGTAAATGTCGTTTTTGATGCCGAGCGCTACGTCAAACGACTGGTCGGTTTCTCCGGTCGCGGAGGTTTGCGCATGCAACTTGATAAAAATGCCGTCCGTACCTGCGATCTCGTTGATCTTGTTTTCGATCAACGTATAATCGTAGTCGGCGGCGATGCTTGCGCCGCCCTCTTCATCCGCTTCTTTGTTGCCGCACGCGACAAAGGTCGCCGTAATACAAACGACAAGGATCACGGTGAACAAAATCAACCACAACTTTTTCTTCATAGCTTTTCCCCTTTTCAAAATTTGTAACGAACAGCCGGTTTCGGCTTATTTAATTATAAACGGGCGCGAGCGCGTAATAAAGGGTGATTTGAGGGTGATTTTGCTTTTGAAAGCGGTCAAACGGTGTACTTCATTTTTTCAAACAATTCTTCTTTCGACCCGACCTGCATCTTTCTGTATATCGACGCGCGGTGCGTTTTCGCCGTATTTTCACTGATGTAAAGCTTGTTTGCGATCTCCCGCAAGGCGGCTCCTTCCAAAAGAAGGGATGCGACTTCGATCTCCTTATCCGTCAGTCCGGCGCTTTTGTAAGCTTGTTGTTTGGTGATGGTGGTGTCAAACCTGACGTATTCCTCCTGCTTTGCCGTGACGGAAACGCCCTTTTCCCAAAAGGGTGAGGTAGCAAGCACCACGACGTCCCCAAGCAGACAAACGCCCAATAAGATCTTGACGAAGGCATCGTTTGCGTAAAGCACGACGAAAGTTGCGATCACCGTGATCCCCATCCCGACGAAGTTTGAAACGATGGGCGCAACGCTGAGCATCGGAGAATCTTTGTACTTTTTTATGATGTTACAAAGAATGTAATACAAATTCATCATACATACGTTAAAGGTCGCACCCGCAAACGCCGCGGCAACGTAAGTCACGCCCGTTGTGGTTGAAAGGTAGTAACAAAATATCCCCAAGATCGCGGTAGCAAACCCCGTGGAAAGCGTACTCGTCGCAGGCCGCGGCAAAAAGCGATACTCCAAAAAGTACACGACCGCCCCCACGACTGCCCCTCCGTAAAAGAAAAACCGCGCGTTCGGGACGACGGCGGCAAGCCTTCCGATGACGATCATCGAACTGCACACCGCGCTGACGCCGCCGACGCAAGCGAGGATAAGCGGGAAATAAAGCTTCTTTTTAAACTTTTCCGAAACGGCGACGTCCGACATCCCGTCCGCCTCCTCCAACAAGCAAGAAATCAGCCCCGCCACCGACAAAGCAAAGATCAGCCACCAAAACTCTGCCGTGGTACGGTTGAATCGAATGCTGAAAAATCCAACGCACGCAACGAGCAAATGACAAAGAAAAATACCAAACAAGCGTTCGCTGTTGTTCATCTCGTAAATATAAGTCAAAAGAGAACAATCCGAAAGAAGTCCCAACAAAGCGGAAAGGCAAATCAAATAGACCAAGTTCAAACGCACGCCTTCAAAGACGGCGGCAAAGACGATCATCACCGCCGCCAAACAGCTAAGCACTCGCTTGAGCCCACTTAAACTGTGCCGTCTGATAAAGATGAACCCGACGATGATGCTTGTAAGCAACGCTATATGTTGATAAAGCGCCATCATGGAGAACCTGACGCTCAAAATGCCGTCTTCATAAATAAAGTACTTCGTGGACGACATAAAAACGAAGGTATACAAAATTGCCCAAAATACAACGTTTACCCACTTGGTCTTACGTACGTTTTTTATTGCTCCGGCTTTACCTTCTAACGTCATTTCCCCAATTCTTCCAAAACAGTTTCAGATACAAAAAGTGCGACTGTGTTGCTTAATTTGATTATATCACACAACACAGCCGATGACAACCGTCATTTCTCTCCTTGTCAAAGATCTTGCTTTTCAAATTTCTTGTATATAAGATAATTAATTTGATGTAAAAAGTTGTCACGTTTGCGTTTGCTAAGGTGCAGATTTGTATTGAAAAATTAAAGTGAAACTCTCAAAAAACGCAGGCGCGTACTTACATCGAGCTCGGAGAATGCCACAGATACAAGGCGCCAATGAAAAAACCGCGCAGGCGCGTACTTTTTGTACGTAACTGCGCGGTTTTGAATTGCAACAAAGTAGATGTGGTATTATACGAGCTCGATGATCGCCATCTCGGCAGCGTCACCCCTACGCTCCCCCAAACGAAGGATACGGGTGTAGCCGCCCCCTTGGGTCTGCTTGTCGTTGCGCTCTTTGTAGCGCGGAGCATACTCGTTGAAAAGCTTTTCCACCAAAGGATGCTTGATGTCCTTGGTCCTTGCGGCGTACTTGCTCTTGCTTTCCTTCTCGCCCTTGAGCTCCTGAAGGTCGTAGAGCGACGCAATAAGCTTACGTCTTGCGGCAAGCTTTTTGGGACCGTCGTTGACAAACTTGACGGAAACCTTTTCGTTTTTGAGGTTCACTTTTTCCTTGACCACTTCAACGGTGTCGTCGTACGCCTTGATGGCCACGGTGATAAGCTTATCAGCCATGCGGCTGACTTCCTTAGCGCGATCGAAGGTGGTCTCGATCTTGCCGTACCACAAGAGTTCGGAAACCTGGTTCTTCAGCACTGCCATACGTTGATCAGTGGGTCTACCCAATTTTCTCTGATTCATATTCTGCCTCCCTATTGTTCGTCATTGTTGCGAAGCGAGAGACCAAGTTCTTCCAGTTTCTTCTTCACTTCGTCAAGAGACTTTTGTCCAAGGTTACGCACCTTGAGCATTTCAGCCTCGGATTTGTCTATAAGTTCACGCACAACGTGAATGCCCGCTCTCTTTAAGCAGTTGTACGAACGCACCGAGAAGTCAAGCTGCTCGATGGGCGTCTCAAGATAGGTTGCGGAGGGATCGGGTTCGTCCGTCTGCATAATGTCCATCTTGGGCACTTCGTCACAAAGGTTGATGAAGAGTTTTGCGTGTTCGTCCAAAATCGCCGCAGCGAGGGAAAGCGTCTTCTTCGCGCTGGTGGTGCCGTTGGTCTTGACGTTCAAAACGAGCCTGTCGTAGTTGATGTCCTGACCGACACGAGCGTCCTCGACGGCATAGCTTGCCGCAAGCACGGGGGTGAAGATGCTGTCCACGGGGATGTAACCGATGGGTTGATCCGCTATTTTGTTCTTATCCGCGCCGACGTAACCTCTGCCGCTCATAACGGTGATCTCCATATCCAAGGTGCCACCTTCGTTGATGGTGCAGATATAGTGATCCTCGTTGACAACGGCGAGGTTCAAGCCGCACTCGATATCCTTGCCCGTGACGGGGCCGGGAGTGCTCTTTTTGATGCGGACGATCGCCCTTTCGTTTTCCTCCAAGGGGCTCTTTTCCATAAAGGCAAGACCCTTGATGTTGAGGATGATGTCGACCACGTCCTCAACGATGTTGGGGATGGTGGAGAACTCGTGCATTACGCCCTCGATCTTAACGCCGACGGCTGCCGCACCGGGAAGATCGGAGAGCAACATTCTGCGAAGAGCGTTTCCGAGGGTGATACCCAAACCTTTCTCAAGCGGCTCGACGGTAATGGTTGCGACGGAGCCGTCTGCGCTTTCGGTAGCGGTGATTTGCGGGGTTTTGATTTTTATGATCATAATATTCCTCCTTTTTTACTTGGAGTACAACTCGACTATCATGTGCTCCTTGATCCTGAGGTCGATATCCTCGCGCTTCGGCATCTGCAAAACCTTACCGGTGAGGGTGGTCTTGTCAAATTCAAGCCACTGCGGGAGAGCGGACTTTGCGCCCACTTCTTTGACCGCCTCAAAAAGTTTCTTGCCCTGCTTACTTTCCTTGACCGCGATCACGTCGCCGGGAGAAACGAGGTAAGAGGGAATATTAACGTTTTTGCCGTTCACGGTAACGTGACCGTGATTGACGATTTGTCTCGCTTGCGCTCTGCTGCCGCCGATACCGAGGCGGAACACCACGTTATCAAGCCTGCGCTCGATCAAGATGAGCATGTTTTCACCGGTGATGCCCTTCATGCGCTCCGCTTTCTCGTGATACATGCGGAACTGCTTTTCAAGGATACCGTAAGCTCTCTTGGTCTTCTGCTTCTCACGAAGCTGGAGAGCGTAGTCGGAGATCTTCCTTCTGCCGGTCTTGACGGGACCGGGGGGATTGATACGGCCTTTCTCCAACGGGCAGAGCTTTCTGCCTTGGGTGCCGTCGCTGCTGATATTATAACATCTGTCGCCCTTGAGATAGAGCTTCTCGCCCTCTCTTCTGCACAAGCGACAATCGGGACCTGTGTACTTTGCCATTTTGCTACCTCCTACAGTCTTCTACGCTTGGGCGGGCGGCATCCGTTGTGCGGGATCGGGGAAACGTCTTGGATGGACGTAACGGAGATCTCTGCATTTTGGAGCGCGCGAATCGCGGACTCTCTGCCCTGACCGGGGCCCTTTACGAAGACGTCAACGGACTTGAGTCCATGCTCTTTGGCGACTCTTGCCGCGTCTTCCATGACCATCTGCGCCGCATAGGGAGTGCTCTTCTTGCTGCCGCGAAGCCCAAGCTTACCCGAGCTGGAGGCGCTGATCGCGTTCCCTTGCGTGTCGGTGATCGTAACGATCGTATTGTTGAAAGAACACTGAATGTGCGCTTGACCTCTGTCAACGCGCATAATGTCCTTACGCTTTTTAATAACACCTTTCTTAACTGCCATAACCTTTTAGCCCTCCCTTATTTCTTAGAACGGCCGACGGTACGTCTCGGGCCCTTACGAGTACGAGCGTTCCTCTTGCTGCTTTGTCCTCTCACGGGAAGACCCTTTCTGTGGCGGACGCCACGATAGCAACCGATCTCGCGCAATCTCTTGATGTTCATATCGATCTCGCGCTTGAGGTCGCCTTCAACGTGCAGATTCTTTTCGATGTACTCTCTCAAGGTAGCAACATCGCTCTCTGCCAAATCCTTTACCCTGATATCAGGGCTAATCCCTGTCGCTGCCAAAATTTTGCGAGAAGTCGCAAGGCCTATACCGAAGATATAGGTCAAACCGATCTCAAGCCTTTTTTCTCTTGGCAAATCTACACCGGATATACGAGCCATTAAAATACCTCCATTTAATCTTTGATGTGTTTATCTTATTTACCCATTCGAAAGGACGAAATGTAATTTGGAATGAATTCGTCCAGCCGCACTTCGTTTGAGTAAAGGATATGCCTATTATCCCTGCACCTGCTTATGGCTCTTACTCTTAGAGCAAATCACCATAACTTTGCCGTGACGACGAATGATCTTGCACTTGTCACACATGGGTTTAACCGACGGTCTAACTTTCATATTCTCCTCCCAATTAGTTCTTGTCTCGCCAAACGATGCGACCTTTGGTCAAATCGTAGGGGCTGATTTCCACTTTTACCGAATCGCCTTCAATGATCTTGATGCTCTTGATGCGCATCTTCCCGGACGGGTAGGCGATGATCTGCGCGCCGCTCTTTTCCAATTCGACTCTGTAAGACTGGTAAGGCAGCACTTCTATGACTTTTCCTTGAACCTCAATTACGTCTTCCTTTGACAAAACGAACCTCCTTATTTGCCCGAGTAAGCCCGGAGCGCGCTTTTGATCTCGCTGTCGAAGACTTGCTTCCCCGAAAGGAATTTGTCCCCGATCACGTCGTTCCTATCGCCGGAGAAGTCAAGGTGTTTTACGTTCTTACGCTTGGGGGCAGCGGCTGTCTTTTCTTCTCCGTTTGCCACAAAGGCGTATCCTTTGTCGTCTAACCTGACTATTATATAACATTTTCCCCGGTCTCGTCCAGCTTTTGAATAAACTATACTGCCAACGAATACTTCTTTTTGCATATTTTTTTACATTGTGAGGATCTCTACCCCGTCATCCCACACGACTACGGTGTTTTCGTAGTGCGCGGAGGGGGAGTGATCCCTGGTGCGGACCGTCCAACCGTCGCGTTCGGTATAGACGTCGTATCTGCCGAGATTGATCATCGGCTCGACTGCGATCGTCATGCCGTGACGAAGGCGGACGCCTCTGCCCTTCTCGCCGTAGTTGGGAACGGCGGGATCCTCGTGCATCTCTCTGCCGATGCCGTGTCCGGTAAGCGCCCGAACGACCGAGTAACCCTTCCCTTCGACGTAAGTCTGTATCGCCGAGGAGATATCTCCGATCCTGTTTGCGGCGGTAATGCCCTTGATCCCTTCAAAGAAGGCTTCTTCAGCCGTCTTGACAAGGTCAAGCTTATCCTTGTGCACCTTACCGATCGGGAAGGTGCGCGCGCTGTCGCCGTGGTAACCGTCAACGTAGGCGCATAAGTCCACGCCCACGATCTGCCCCTCTTCGATGTATTGCTTCTTTGAGGGAATGCCGTGTACGACGACGTCGTCAATGGATATGCAAGTGCTTGCGGGGTAACCTTCATACCCGAGGCAGGAAGGGATTGCCCCTCTCGACTCGATGTACTCTTTGACCCATCTGTCCACCTCAGCGGTCGTAACGCCCGCTTTGATGCGGTCTCTGACCATCAGCAACGTGTCGCGAACGATCAAATTCGCTTTGCGCATCACGTTAACTTGTTCCGGCGTTTTCAGAAAGATCATTTCAGCACCTTCATTATGTCGTTGTAGACCGCTTCGATGCCCTGCGATCCGTCCACGTCCTTGAGAAGCCCTTCCTTGCGATAGTAATCGATCAAGGGGGCGGTCTCTTTGTGATAGACTTCCAGACGGCTCTTGACGGTCTCTTCTTTGTCGTCCTCGCGCTGGTAGAGCTCTCCACCGCACTTTGCGCAGGTGGTCGCGCCGTTTAAGAAAGCCACGTTGTACGTCTCTCCGCAGCGGCACATACGTCTGCCCGCAACTCTTTTTACGATCGCTTCATCGTCAACGACGAGGTTGATGACCACGTCGATGCTTGCGATCTTTTTGAGTGCTTCCGCTTGGTAGATCGTGCGGGGGAAGCCATCCAGAATGAAACCGTTTTTGCAGTCTTCTCTGGAAAGTCTGTCCTCCACGATCTTGATCACCACGTCGTCGGGGACGAGCGCGCCTTTATCGATATAACTCTTTGCCAAAACGCCGAGGGGCGTGCCGCCTTTGATGTTCTCACGGAAGATGTCTCCCGTGGAAATGTGCGGCACTCCGAGCTCCGTTTTGACGCGAGTTGCGTGCGTGCCCTTCCCGCTGCCGGGTGCTCCGAGAAAAATGATTTTCATATTACTTCAAGAAGCCCTTGTAGTGCTTCATCATCAACTGATTCTGCAACTGGGTATCGAACTCCATCGCAACGCTGACGACGATCAAAAGACCGGTAGCGCTGAAGCTGTTTGCAAGTCCGTTCTCCTGGCCGATAAACTTGAAGACCACGCTCGGGATAAGGGCGATGATCGCAAGGAAGATCGCGCCGAACAGGGTGATCCTGTTGTTGATCTTCTTCAAGAATTCCGCCGTGGGTCTGCCCGGTCTGATGCCCGGGATGTAGCCGCCGTTTTGCTGAATGTTCTTGCTGATCTCCTCCGGATTGAATTGGATCTGAGAGTAGAAGAAGCTGAAGAACAAGATCAAAAGGCACATGACCGCGATATAGATCGGGGTGCCGATGCCAAGCCACTTAGCCCACCACTGATAGAACGCGCTGGTCGGCCAGAAGCTGGCGATCATTTGCGGAAACATCAGGAAGGAAGAAGCGAAGATGATAGGCATAACGCCGCTGGCGTTGACCTTCATCGGGATGTGCGTGGATTGACCGCCGTACATCTTGTTGCCCTTGACCTGCTTTGCGTACTGGATCGTGATCTTCCTCTCCGCGAGATCCACGAAGATGATGAAGACGAACACGAACAACACGACCACGAGGAAGGCAATGATCAGCCAAACGTTCTTTGCGACGTCGCCGTTGCCGACGTTCTTGAAAGCGCTGACGAGGGATTGACCCGCCGAAGCGAGGATACCCACGAAGATGATGAGGGAGGTGCCGTTGCCGACGCCGTACTCGGTGATCCTGTCACCGATCCACATCACGAGGCAGCTGCCGCCCACGAACATGATGATGACGAGTGCCATCGACAATGCCGTGGAGCCGAAAGTCGCGTCGAACATACCTTTGCCCCAACCGAGGCAGATACCGACGCCCTGGATCACCGCAAGCACGATCGCCATATAGCGAGTGATCTGCGTGATCTTCTTCCTGCCGTCCTCACCCTGCTTGGAAAGCCTGTCGAGGGGCGGGATGACGAGCGTCAAAAGTTGCATGATAATGAATGCGTTGATAAATGGTATGATACCCAATGCGAACAACGTCCCGTTTTGGAGCGAACCGCCCGTGATCGTGGACATGATGCTGAAGAAGTCGTTTGATGCGAGGCTTTGGAAGCTACCCGACGCGATACCCGGCACGGGGATGAAACATCCCAGCCTGAAGATCAACAGCATCAGGAGCGTTAACAGCATTTTCTTTCGTATTTCCTTCTCTTTGAAGGCATTTATCAGCGTAGTTAACATCAGAGCACCTCTACTTTGCCGCCTGCCTTTTCGATCGCTTCCTTAGCGGTCGCGGTCACGTAAGCAGCTTGTACGGTAAGCGGTTTGGTGATCTCGCCGCCGCCGAGGACCTTCAAACCATAGGGAGCGGCCTTGCTGAGGATACCGGTGCCGAGGAGAACTTCCTCGTTGATCACGGCGTTATCTTCAAAGCACTCGAGATCCCAAAGGTTGACGATGTTGTACTCTTTCTTAAAGATGTTGGTGAAGCCGCGCTTCGGAAGGCGCCTGGTCAAGGGCATTTGTCCGCCCTCGAAGCCGGGACGCACACCGCCGCCGCTTCTGGCCCACTGTCCCTTGTGTCCCTTACCTGACGTCTTGCCGAGCCCGGAACCGATACCTCTGCCGAGTCTCTTCGCGTCTGTTTTGGAACCCACAGCGGGAGCAATAGTATGCAATTTCATAGTGTTTACCTCCTCAGTCGGCATTCTCAACCTTAACGAGATGAGAGACTACCTTAATCATGCCGCGCGTGGTCGCATTGTCCTCATGCACCTTAAAGCTGCCTACTTTGTGCAGCCCGAGCGCAGCCACGTTCGCCTTCTGTTTCTCGAGCGCGCCGATCGTGCTCTTTACCAAAGTAACTTTGATCTTAGCCATTACTTTTGTTCCTCCTTACCGAGGATCTCCTCAACGGTCTTACCGCGGAGAGCCGCGATCTGCTCGGCGGTCATCAAACGGGAAAGTCCGTTCATCGTCGCCTTTGCGCAGTTGATGGGGTTGTTGGTGCCGATCGCCTTGGTGCGGATATCCTGAATGCCGGCCATTTCCAAAACGGCACGCACGGGACCGCCGGCGATAACGCCGGTACCGGCTTCGGCAGGCATCAAAAGCACTTTGCCGCGTCCGAAGACACCGGTGATCTGGTGGGGGATGGTCGAACCGACCATGGGCACCTTGATCAAGCTGTTCTTCGCGGCGGTCGTTGCCTTTTCGATCGCGTCGGTAGCTTCGGCTGCTTTGCCCATGCCCAAACCGACTTGTCCGTTCTTGTCGCCAACGACGATCAAAGCGGCTTGACGCATCGTCCTACCACCTTTAACGACCTTGGTAACGCGGTTCATCGCGATCGTGACCTTGTCGAATCCGTCCTTTACTTCTCTGTCTTTGCTGAATTTTTCATCACGCCTTGCCATACTGTACCTCCTTAGAACTGCAAACCGGCTTCTCTTGCGCCTTCGGCAAGAGCCTCAAGACGGCCCATGTAAAGGTAGCCGCTTCTGTCAAAAACGACAG
The DNA here is from genome assembly GCA_003445835.1 of Clostridiales bacterium. Taxonomy (GTDB): domain Bacteria; phylum Bacillota; class Clostridia; order Christensenellales; family CAG-1252; genus CAG-1252. Next base: position 5,656 of record DMCI01000031.1, on the reverse strand, counting down.
TTTTGACTCCCTTCTCGAGGGCACGACGGCCGATTTCGCCGCCGACGTACTTGGCCTGTTCGCTCTTGGTCATCTCCTTCACCGCTTCGGCAACGGACTTTTCCACCGTGGAAGCTGCGACGAGGGTGACGCCGTTCACGTCGTCGATGATCTGCGCGTAGATGTGATTAGTGCTTCTGAAAACGGACAAACGGGGACGCTCCGGCGTGCCGCTTATCTTATTTCTGATGCGCTTATGCCTCTTGATCCTCTCGGAATTCTTATCAATCTTCGTAATCATTTCAGTTCACTCCTTTATTTACCCGCAGTCTTACCGACCTTCTTCACGATGACTTCATCCTTATAACGGATGCCGTAAATGTGATAGGGGTCAGGTCTCTTGATGTCGCGGAGGTTTGCCGCAAACTGTCCGACGAGTTCTTTATCGATACCGGTGACGGTAAGCTCAAGACCGTTTTCCGCCTTGGCTTTGATGCCATCCGGGATCTGCACGGGCACGCTGTGCGAGAAGCCCACGTTGAAGACGACTTTGTTGCCTTCGACGCTGACTTTGTAACCGACGCCGTTGACGACGAGGGTCTTGCTGAAGCCCTTGGTGACGCCGAGGACCATATTGTTGATCAAAACGCGGGTGAGACCGTGGATCGCCTTATGCTCCTTGGTATCGTCGGGACGAGCGACGTGCAGGTGATTGCCCTCGATCGTGATGGTCGAGGTGGGATGCATGGTGCGGGAGATGGTGCCGAGGGGACCTTTCACCGTAACCAAATTATTCTCGCCGAGCGTGATGGTCACGCCTGCGGGAATTTCAACGGGAAGTCTTCCGATTCTTGACATTCTTCTACCTCCCTTACCAAACGTACGCCATGACTTCGCCGCCGACGTTGGCAAGGCGAGCCTTTTTGTCCGTCATAATACCCTTCGAAGTGGAGATGATCGCGATGCCGAGACCGCCAAGGACCTTGGGGAGCTCTTCGCAATTCGCGTACACTCTGAGACCGGGCTTGCTGACGCGCTTCAAACCGTTGATAACGCTTTTGCCCGAGCCGTACTTCAAAGTAATGTTCAAGTAACTGTTCACTCCGTCTTCGACTTTCTCGACGGATTCAATATATCCTTCCTCCAAGAGGATGTCCGCGATGGCGGATTTCACCTTGGAAGCAGGGATCTTGACGTCGGCATGCTTCGAGGTAAGGGCGTTCCTTATTCTCGTGAGCATATCCGCAATAGGATCGGTCACTACCATATCTATTTCCTCCTTATTACCAACTCGACTTCTTCACGCCGGGGATCTGACCCTTGTACGCGAGCTCTCTGAAGCAAACCCTGCAGATGCCGTACTTCTTCAAGACAGCGTGCGGTCTGCCGCAAATGGAGCATCTCGTGTACTCGCGAGTGGAGAACTTTTGAGTCCGTTTCTGCTTATTTTTAAGAGCGGTTCTTGCCATTCTTTCTACCTCCGTTAGTTACGCACAAAGGGCATGCCGAGGAGGTCAAGGAGAGCCTTGGCTTCTTCGTCCGTCTTTGCCGTGGTGACTACGCATATATCGAGACCTCTCGTCTTCTCGACCTGATCGTAGGAGATCTCCGGGAAGATGAGCTGCTCTTTGAGACCCATCGCATAGTTACCTCTGCCGTCGAAAGACTTGGTGGGCACGCCCTTGAAGTCTCTCACGCGGGGGAGAACGATGCTCATAAGCTTATCGAGGAAGTCGTACATCTTGCCGGCACGAAGGGTGACCTTTGCGCCGATGTTTTGACCTTCCCTGACTTTGAAGTTCGCAACGCTCTTCTTCGCCTTGGTGACGATGGGCTTTTGGCCGCTGATGAGCTTAAGCTCTTCCACGGCGAGTTGGAAGCTCTTGGAGTTGTCCTTCTCGTCGCCGAGACCCATGTTCAAAACGATCTTTTCGAGCTTGGGAACTTCGTTGATGTTGCTGTAATTGAATTTAGCCATCAGAGCGGGCACGACCTTTTCGGTGTACAACGTCTTCAGTCTGTATTCTCTTTTGCCGTTATCCGCAGCGACTGCGGTCTTTTTCTTTTCTGCCATGACGCTTTTCCTCCTTACTCAGCCGTCTTCTTGGTCGTCTTTCTGACGGCCTTCTTGGGAGCGGCTGTTTCGGTCGCCGGGGCTTCCTCCGCGGGGAGTTCTGCGTCGGCCTTCTTCACGCTCTTTTTCGCGGTAGCTTTCTTGGCGGTCGCCTTCTTGGGCGCGACAGCCTTGCCGTCAAGCACCGCGCCGCACTTCTTGCACTTGCGAACGTTCTTGCCGTCCTGAGCTTCGTGCGCCACTTTGGTCGCCTTGCCGCACACGGGGCAAACGAGCATCACGTTGGAAACGTCGATCGCCGCGGGCTGGTCCACTTTGCCGCCGGGTTGGTTTGCACCTCTCGGCTTTACGTGCTTGGTCACCATGTTGAGCCCTTCCACGACGACTTTCTTGTCGGCGGGACTTGCTTTGATGACGGCGCCCTTCTTGCCTTTATCTTTACCGGTGAGTATCACTACGGTATCGCCTTTCTTAATCTCCATAATGTCCTCCTTACAGCACTTCGGGAGCGAGGGAAATGATCTTCATATAATCTTTGTCCCTGAGCTCTCTCGCGATCGGCCCGAAGATACGGGTGCCGCGGGGCTGTTTCTGATTGTCGATGATGACTGCGGCGTTCTCGTCGAACTTGATGTGGGAGCCGTCCCTTCTGCCGATGCCGCGTACGGATCTGACGATGACTGCCTTGACGACGTCACCCTTCTTGACCGTGCCGCCCGGAGTTGCGGTCTTCACGGAAGCGACGATCACGTCGCCGATGTTACCGAACTTTCTGAACGAGCCGCCCAGCACTTTGATACACATGATCTCTTTGGCGCCGGTGTTATCCGCCACTACCAATCTTGTTTGCGGTTGTATCATATTGCTGCCTCCTTACTTCGCCCTCGCGAGGATCTCGACAAGTCTCCAGCGCTTATCTTTGCTGAGGGGACGAGTCTCGGTGATCTCGACGGTGTCGCCGATGCGAGCGGCGTTCTCTTCATCGTGCACCTTGTATTTGTTGGTGACGCGAACGGTCTTCTTGTAGAGAGGGTGCTTATACTTGACTTCGACCGCAACGACGATGGTCTTTTCCATCTTGTCGCTGACCACGATGCCGACCCTGCTCTTTCTCAAATTTCTTTCTACTGCTTCCATATCTTACCTCCCTACTTCGCAGCCTTCTCGAGGAGCTCTCTGCGACGAAGTATGGTGTTTACTCTCGCGATGTCGCGTCTGCAATTCTTGAGCGCAGCGTTATTCGTCAACTGCCCTGCGGCGTGTTGAAAACGAAGGTTGAAGAGCTGCGACTTCAACTTGGCAAGCTCCTTATCGAGCTCGACCGTGCTCATTTCCATATATTTCTTGGCTTTCATTATTCTTCACCGCCTTCCGCTGCTACGGGAGTTTCCTTCACAACGATTTTAGACTTGACGGGCAACTTGTGCGAAGCAAGTCTCAAAGCTTCCTTCGCCACGTCGATGTCGATACCCGCCATCTCAAACATAACTCTTCCCGGCTTGACGACCGCCACCCAGTATTCGGGCGAACCCTTACCGCTACCCATTCTGGTCTCGGCAGGCTTCTTGGTCACAGGCTTGTGGGGGAAGATGTCGATCCAAACTTGACCGCCTCTCTTGGTGAAACGAGTCATTGCGATACGAGCCGCTTCGATTTGGTTCGAAGTCACCCATCCGCACTCTTCCGCTACCAAAGCGATATCGCCGTAAGCGATCTTGTTGCCTTTATTTGCTTTTCCTTTCATGCGGCCGCGAGAAACCTTTCTACGCTTGACCCTCTTCGGCATTAACATTACGCTTCACCTCCTTGCTTTTGAGCAGGCTGCGCTTTCTTCACAAGCACTTCGCCTTTGTAGATCCATACCTTCACGCCGATACGCCCGTAAGTGGTGTGCGCCTCGGCAAAACCGTAATCGATGTCCGCACGCAGCGTCTGAAGGGGAATGGAGCCTTCGTGATACTGCTCGGTACGCGCGATTTCCGCGCCGTCCAAACGACCTGCAACCATCGTCTTGATACCCTTCACGCCCGCTTTGGTCGCTCTGGACATCGCCATCTTCATGGCTCTACGGAAGCTGGTCCTCTTTTCAAGCTGATTTGCGATATCTTCCGCGACGAGCTGAGCGTCCGCGTCGGCGACTTTCACCGGGATGAACTCGATGATCACGGTCGGATAGTTGTGTCCGTTCTTCTTGGTGATCTTGACGACTTCAGCGCGGATCTTGTCGGTACCTGCGCCCTTTTGTCCGATCAACAGACCGGGACGAGCGGTGTGCACTCTGACCTTGAGATACTTGTCGCATCTTTCCACGTCCACGCGGGAAATTCTGGGTCTGTCGTCAAGCTTCTTGGGAAACTTTTCGCCTTCCTGCTGAACAGGTTCTTCGGACGTAGCCTTAAGTTCGGGCTTGTAGACGTCTTTGATGAAGTGCCTGATCTGGTTGTCCTCAAGAAGATAACTTCCGAAGTCCTTCTTGCCGGCGAACCATTGCGCCTCCCATTCTTTGTTGATTCCAATTCTGAGTCCGTTAGGATTAACTTTCTGTCCCATCGTCAACCTCCTACTTGTTCGAGCTGTCCATGATCACGGTGATGTGGCTCGTGCGCTTCAAGATGCGGTATGCGCGGCCCTTAGCGCGCGGCATGATCCTCTTGAGCGTGGGGCCCTGATCCGCGAAGGCTTCCGCCACGAACAGGTCGCTCTTACTGATATTCTTATACTCGGCGTTGGCAGCAGCGGAGTTAAGCACCTTGAGCACCACGGGAGCGGCGGACTTGTTGGTGTTCTTCAAAACCGCAGCGGCCTCGGTGTAGCTCAAACCTCTGATGATGTCGAGCACGATCCTCACTTTGAAAGGAGAGATCCTTATATACTTTGCAGTAGCCCTGGGACGCAGATCCGCGCCTTCCTTGCGGGCTTTGCTTTTACTTTGAATACGAGTTGCCATATTTCCTCCTTATTTGGACGCAGCGCTCTTGCTGCCGGGGTGTCCCTTAAAGGTCCTGGTCGGAACAAACTCGCCGAGCTTGCAGCCAACCATATCTTCGGTGATATACACAGGCACGTGCTTTCTTCCGTCGTGAACGGCGATCGTGTGTCCGATCATATCGGGGAAAATGGTACTTGCCCTCGACCAGGTCTTGATCGCCTTCTTCTCGTTAGCGTCGTTCATCGCCTGGACTCTTTTCAATAACCTTTCTTCAACGTAAGGTCCTTTTTTAATCGATCTGCTCATATTCCCTCCTATTAGTTCACGCGCTTGATGATAAACTTCGTGGACGCTTTCTTCTGCTTGCGGGTCTTATAACCGAGAGCCGGCTTACCCCAAGGAGTAACAGGACTCGCCATACCGACCGGGGACTTACCTTCACCACCGCCGTGGGGGTGATCGCAGGGGTTCATGACAGAACCGCGGACTGTAGGTCTCCAACCCATGTGACGCTTTCTTCCGGCTTTACCGATGTTCACGTTCTCGTGGTCGATATTGCCTACCTGGCCGATAGTAGCCATGCAGATGATCGGTACCTTTCTCATCTCGCCCGAGGGGAGTCTGATGAGGGCGTACTTCTCTTCCTTACCCATCAGCTGAGCCATATTGCCGGC
>DMCI01000064.1 GCA_003445835.1 Clostridiales bacterium | reverse complement strand
CCGATGTGGAGGCACGACGAGGAATTGAAGCGGTTTTTGGCGCTTGACCTCACGGAGGAAGAGAGGGAAGATATCCTCTACAACAACGTGGCAAAACTGCTTGGCGTATAAGCATACTGCCGCCCAAGGGCGGAAAAAATAGAAGGTAGGACTATGATTGATTTGCAATTGATTAGAAAGGATAGTGACAGCGTGGCGGCGGCTCTTGCCAAAAAGGGCGCGATCGTTTCTTTTGACGAATTGCTCGTATGGGATAAAGACCGCAGGGCCTTGATCGCCGAAGTGGAGACCTTGAAGGCAAAAAGAAACAAGGTCAGCGGCGAGATCCCCCTCTACAAGAAGCAGGGCAAGGATACGACCGAGATCTTTAAGGAGATGCGTGAGATCGGCGACAAGATCACCGCGTCTGACGCCAAGATCAACGAACTGGAAGAAAAGATCAACGACTTTTTGGCTCGTCTTCCCAACCTTCCCGACGAGGACGTCGTCGCAGGTGAAAAGGAAAACAACCAGGTCGTCCGCATCGAAGGCGAAAAACCCGTATTTGATTTTACGCCGCAAAACCACGTGGATCTTTGCACCAAACTCGGACTTATCGACTACGAACGCGGCGTCAAGCTTGCCGGCGGCGGATACTGGATCTACCGCGGGATGGGCGCACGCCTCGAATGGGCGATCTTAAACTACTTTGTCAACGAGCACTTAAAGGACGGCTACGAGTTCATTCTTCCGCCGCATCAACTTTCGTACTCTTGCGGTTTCGGCGCGGGTCAATTCCCCAAGTTTGAGGACGAAGTATACTGGCTGGAAGGCGAAGATCGCAAGAAGGGACACTTCATGCTTCCCACGGCGGAGACGGCGCTCGTCAACATGTATGCGGGCGAGATCATCGACGGGGCAAAGCTTCCGATGAAGTTCTTCGCTTATACGCCTTGCTACCGCAAGGAAGCGGGCAGCTACCGTTCGGAGGAACGCGGTATGATCCGCGGTCATCAGTTCAACAAGGTGGAAATGGTCATCTACTCTTCGCAGGAAAAGAGCAAAGAAGCGTTTGAGGAGCTTGTCAACAAGGCGGCGAACCTCGTCAAAAAGCTCGGTCTCCACTTCCGCGTCAGCAAACTTGCCGCGGGCGATTGCAGCGCGTCGATGGCGCGTACGTACGACGTAGAAGTTTGGATCCCCTCGATGGGTATTTACAAGGAAGTCAGCTCGGTCTCCAACGCAAACGACTATCAAGCCAGAAGAAACGGCACCCGCTACAAGGATCCGCAGACGGGCAAAAACCTCTTCGTCCACACCTTGAACGGCAGCGGACTTGCCACCAGCAGACTTATCCCCGCCATCGTGGAGCAGTTCCAAAACGCGGACGGCAGCGTCAGAGTGCCTGACGTTTTGGTCCCGTATCTCGGCACGGATATCATTAAGTAGGAGAACGATTATGAGCATAATGTTTGACGAGATCCTGACCGAACCGGAAGTCATCAAAAACGCCATCCACGCCAACGAAAAGAAGGTGACGGACATCGCGGCGGAAGTCAAAAAGCGCAAGATCAAAAACATCACGATCATCGGGCGCGGCACCAGCGACAACGCGGGGCTTTGCTTCAAGTATTTTGCGGAGATCCTTTCGGGCATCCCGTCCGGGACGGCGCACCCCTCCGTGACCACGATGTACGGCGCAAACGTTGACTACTCCGATCACCTTTTCGTCGCGATCTCGCAAAGCGGCAGAAGCATCGATACCCTTGCGGTCTTGTCGCAGGCAAACAAGCAGGGCGCTTTGACGGTGGCGGTCACCAACGACGCGACGTCTCCTCTTGCCAGAGCGGGCAAGTATCACCTTGATCTCAGCGCGGGGGTGGAAAAGAGCATTGCCAGCGCCAAAAGCTACATTGCGGAACTTACCGTCCTTTATATGCTTGCCATCGCGCTTTCCGGTAAGCCCTTGATGCCCGTCGTATATTCCTTCCCGCAACGTGTGGAGGAGGCGATCGAACTTCTTCCCGCCATCGCGGAAGCGGCGGAACAGACCAAGGATCTCAACAACTTCATCATTCTTTCCCGCGGGGTGATGCAGGGCGTCGGCAAGGAGCTTATGCTCAAACTCAACGAATGCGCCTACACCTTCGCGCAATTCTACGGTACCAACGATTTTATGCACGGCCCGTACGCATTGGTGGAAGAGGGCGTCAACATCATCATCCTTGCGCCGGACGGCGAATGCAGCGAAAACTTCCGCGATATCGCCACTCGCTTGCAGTTGTTGAACGCAAACGTTTTGACCTTCAGCGACAATCAACAGCTTTTGAATCTTGCCACGTACGGCGTCAAGATGCCGTCAATGGACAATCTTTCCTGCACGATCGCTTATTCCGTGGCGATGCACTTGTTTGCGATCGAACTCGCAAAACAGAAGGGCAAAAATCCCGACGCGCCCAGAAACTTGAAAAAAGTCACCATAACGAAGTAACGCGCGAAAAAACGATTAAAACGCGAGGGCACGCCTCGCGTTTTTTTTGTATTAACTAATACAAAACAGAGCTTTTTCACGCAAATCGTTACAATCGGCGGAAAAATGGATTTTTTATATAAAAATCCCTAAAAATGGGGTATTGACAAAGGAGCATTACTATAGTATGATATACATATAAATAAATGCTACCCATTTGGAGGTTTTTTGTATGAACAAGAGTGACGTGATCAAGGCTATTTCGGATAAGACGAATATCACCGAAGCGGATTGCCGCCGTGTTTCCGAGGCATTTATCGAGACCATTGCGGAGGCGCTCAAATCGGGTGATACCGTTACCTTTGCCGGCTTTGGTCATTTTAAGGCGAAACAGCGCGCGCCCAAAGAGGGACTCCATCCCAAGACCGGTAAGCGTATCAAGATCGCCGGCAGATGTGTGCCCACCTTTAAGGCGAGCAAGACTTTTGTCGCCGTGATGAACAAAAAGTAATTTTCCCCCCATCCTTTGACCTATGGTCAAAAAGAAGGTCGTACCCAGTCGGGTGCGGCCTTCTTTTTTCAAAGATCGTCGGCGTCCTGTTCGGGACGGCGGTCTTGCTCGGGGTCCGACGGGTTGCCGGTATAGGACCCGTCGCAGTCAAACTTGCTCTTCATTTTGCGGGCGGCGTCTTTTGCCTTTCCCCATATCTTTTTGAAAAAGCTCATTATTCATCCGCCTCGGCGCGTCGTTCGGAAGGGAAGCGTTCATCCACGCGACCCTTTTTGCGAGCGATGAAGTAAACGAGCCACGCGCCCGCCACGCCGACCAAAATATAGATGATGCGTTGCGCGATCTCGCTGCCCATCGTGAGCCAGCTTACGAGATTGAATCCGCAAATGCCTATGAGGAGCCAGTTGAGCGCCCCGATGATGGTGATGATAAGTGCGATTAATGTGATCATTTTCTTCTCCTTTGAGCGCTTTGCTCGAAGATAGTGTGCGCAAGGAAACGAGAGTTATTCCCGATCTTTGAAAAAGAGGAAAACTTTTGGCGAAACGGTTGACTTAAAAGAATTATTCAACTACAATAAAATCAAACCAGCTTTTAAGTCGGTACAGCGATATCGGCAAGGCGCAATATCGGAGGCTCTCCTTAAGTAAGTGCCGTCATATCGTCTTGCCGCAGGGCAAGATTTTTTTGTAAAAGGAGGAAGCCTTATGCGCAAAGTGAAGATAATGGACCAAGCGACCGTTATGCGTACTCTTGCGAGGATCTCGCACGAAATCATGGAGCGCAACGACGGCACCGACCTTTTGGTAATCCTCGGCATCAAAAACCGCGGCATCGTTCTTTCCAAGATCCTTACCGAAAATTTGAAGAAGTTCGGCGGCGGCGATATCCCCTGCGGATATATCGACGTCACGATGTACCGCGACGACTATACGCAAGAACAAAAGCGTGAAAAAGCTACCGAAAGCTTTATCCCTTGCGACGTCACCGGCAAGACCGTCCTCATCGTGGACGACGTTTTGTACACCGGCAGGACGGCGCGCGCGGCGATAGAAGCCATCTTCTCTTTGGGACGTCCCAAGGCGGTGCGCCTCGTTTCTTTGGTGGACAGAGGGCACAGAGAAATGCCCATCCGTCCCGATTATATCGGCAAGAGCATCCCCACTTCGCGGCACGAAAAAGTTTCCGTCGTGATGGACGGGGCTGAAGAAGACTGCGGCGTGTTTATCCTCAGCGAGGAAGAGTAAGGAGAGCGCATGAATTTTTCCAACGTCAAAATCGTAATGGGCACCGATAGACAGGAAAGCGATCCGCGTAGTTTTTCCTATATTCTTTCCGTCCTTGCCGAAAGAGCGGCGATCGACGAAGAAAAAGAATACGTCATTTTCCCCGGCTTCTGTGACGTGCACGTGCACTTCAGGGAGCCGGGTTTTTCTTATAAGGAGACCATCCGTACGGGATGCGACGCCGCCGCGCACGGAGGCTACACCGCCGTATGCACGATGCCCAACCTGAACCCCGTTCCCGATTGCAAAAAGAACTTGAAGGCACAAACCGATCTGATCGCCGCGGAAGCGACGATCTCCGTCTATCCTTACGGCGCCATCACAAAAGGAGAAAAGGGCGAAGAACTTGCCGATATGGCAGAGATCGCGGACGAAGTCATCGCTTTTTCGGATGACGGCAAAGGCGTGCAGGACGGCAACCTGATGGAAGAAGCCATGCTCAAAGCGGCAAAACTCAACAAGATCGTCGCCGCGCATTGTGAAGTCAACGAGCTTTTGAAGGGCGGCTACATCCACGACGGCGAATACGCCAAGGCGCACGGACACAAGGGCATCTGCTCCGAAAGCGAGTATAAAGAGATCGAGCGCGACATCCGTTTGATCAACGAGACGGGCGCCGCCTTCCACGTTTGCCACGTTTCCACGGCGGAAAGCGTGGATCTCATCCGCAAAGCCAAGGCGGAAGGGGTAAACGTCACTTGCGAGACTGCGCCGCATTATTTGGTTTTGGATGAAAACGATTTGCAAGAAAGCGGCGATTTTAAGATGAACCCGCCTCTCAGAAGCAAACGCGACAGAGAAGCGCTGATCAAGGGCATTCAGGACGGCACCATCGACATGATCGCCACCGACCACGCGCCGCACAGCGCGGAGGAAAAATCCAAGGGGCTGGCGGGCAGCGCCTTTGGAATCGTCGGGCTTGAAACGGCGTTCCCCGTCCTCTATACCGATCTGGTAAAAACGGGGATCATCTCTCTTGAAAAACTCATCGACCTTTTGGCGGTCAATCCGCGAAAGAGGTTCGGTATTTCCGAAAACGGATTTTCCCTATGGTGTTTGTCGGAAAGTGAAACGATCGACCCCGCTTCCTTCCTTTCCAAAGGCAGGGCGACCCCCTTTGCGGGCAAGAAGGTGTTCGGCGTCAATCATCTGACCGTCGCAAACGGACACGTGGTATACGGCAAGAAGAAAATAAAAAGACTTTGATCTTTAAGGAGAATATTATGGCAAAGAGAACGGACATTAAAAAGATATTGATCATCGGCTCGGGCCCCATCGTCATCGGACAGGCGGCGGAATTCGATTACGCCGGCACGCAGGCTTGCCTTGCGCTCAAGGAAGAGGGATACGAGGTCGTGCTCGTCAACTCCAACCCCGCGACGATCATGACGGATACGCAGATCGCGGATAAGGTGTATATGGAACCTTTGACCTTGGAATATATCGCCAAGATTCTCCGCTACGAGCGCCCCGACGCCATCGTCCCCGGCATCGGCG
>DMCI01000146.1 GCA_003445835.1 Clostridiales bacterium | reverse complement strand
ATATAACGGAGGAAGTACCAAGAAGACCCTGCCCACTGCGGCATCGTATCGGTCTCGCGCCTTGCCGCGCCGCCGCACTTGGGGCACTTGCAGTTGACCCAATCGGTGACTTTGGAAAGAGGAGATTCGCCGGTGTCGGTGGGTTTGTACTCTTCCAGATCGGGAAGCTTCAACGGAAGTTCCTCTTCGGGTACGGGCACCATACCGCACTTGTCGCAGTAAACGATGGGGATAGGCTCACCCCAGTATCTTTGGCGGTTGAACGCCCAGTCTTTCATATTGTAGTTGACCTTTCTGGTGCCGATGCCCTTCTTCTCGATATAGTCGATCATCGTTGCGATGGCTTCTTTGACGGGGAGCCCGTTCAAAAAGTCGCTGTTGACCATCTTGCCGTTGTAGATATCGGTATAGGCGCCTGCGTTCAGATCGACTTCGCCGCCGTCAATGACTTGAATGATGGGAAGATCGTACTTTTTGGCGAAATCGTAGTCGCGGGTATCGTGCGCCGGAACAGCCATGATCGCGCCCGTGCCGTAGCCCATCATCACGTAGTCCGCAACGAAGATGGGAACTTCTTTGCCCGTCAACGGATTGATAGCGGCAACGCCGTCGATCCTGACGCCGGTCTTATCCTTTTGCAGTTGCACGCGCTCAAACTCGTTCTTGCGACGAGCCGCTTCGCGGTACGCCTCGATCTCCGCCATATTTTTGATGGAAGAAGCGTTTTGTTCGATCAACGGATGCTCGGGCGCAATGCACATAAAGGTCACGCCGAAGATCGTATCCGCACGCGTCGTAAACACGCGAAGAGATCCGCCCGTGGTGACGGGGAAATCCACTTCCGCACCGTAACTTCTGCCGATCCAGTTTTCCTGCTCGGTCTTAACGCGGGGCAGGAAGTCCAACCCCTCCAAGCCGTCGAGGAGCTTATCGGCGTAATCGCGGATCTTCAGGAACCATACGTCCTTTTGCTTTTGGATGACGGGCGAACCGCAACGGTCGCAAACTCCCCCCTGCGATTCCTCATTGGACAAAACGACCTTGCAGTTTTCGCAGAAGTTTACGTAAGTATTGCTGCGATAGGCAAGTCCGCGCTTGAACAATTGCAAAAAGATCCATTGCGTCCATTTGTAGTAACCGGGATCGGTGGTATCCACCGTCCTATCCCAATCGAAGGAATACCCGACCCTCTTCAACTGGCTGACGAACGTCTTGATGTTTTGATCGGTGACTTTGCGAGGATGTTGATTGGTCTTCATCGCATAGTTTTCGGTAGGAAGCCCAAAAGCGTCCCAACCGATGGGGAACAACACGTTGTAACCCTGCAACCTTCTCTTACGCGAGATGACCTCCATCGAGGTGAACGCGCGAATATGTCCGACGTGCAAACCGGCGCCCGAAGGATACGGAAACTCAATCAAACCGTAAAACTTTGGCTTCTTGTCAAAATCTTTCGCTTTGAAAAGCCCTTTCTCTTCCCAGATGCGTTGCCACTTTGCTTCAATCTCTTTAGGTGAATACTCTTTCATAACCGATCCTTTCCCCGCGCTTACTTTTCGCGGGCGAATAATACTATAATACACAATGATATAATACCCGCGGGAAAAAGTCAAAAGTTTTTGCGCGATTGGACGTTTGCGGTATAAAAAGGCGCGATTGGACGAAACTATTTCCGGAGGTATAAAAATGAGCATAAACCCTTTTGAACTGAAACCCATCGACATCGAAAGTTGTTTTACCGAACGCAAAGACCTTTACGGCTACAGCTACGACAAGTACAACGTCAGCCCCTATACCAAACTGCGCATCATCTTGATGAACGGCACGGAATTTGAAGAAGTAGGCTTCGGGCACAACGTGATGCGCAACGAAAAGCGCGGCGACCTCAGACGCGATCTGGCGATGCTCCGTCGCAGCGAGCAAATGCAGCAAAAACGTATCGCCTGCTTGAAACCCATCTCGGAAAGCGTACTTGAAAACACCATCGCCTACGAACAGCTTGCCGTGGACTTGACCGCAACGATGGCGGCAAGAGAACAAAACCCCTACGTCAAGCATTGTATGGACTTTGCCCTTTTGGAAGACTTCGATCACCTGTATCGCTACGCCGACTTGATGAATATGGAAACGGGTGAAAAAGCGGAAGATCTCGTTGGCAGTTATACCGAGATCATGCCCGGGCGCCCCACCGTCAGCGAACATAGGCATCCCTACGACGATATCAAACGTCCGATCGACGCGATGAAGGACTCCCTCTTGACCAAATTGCAGGTCAACATCATCACCGCGGCGGAACAGCAAACGATGAACTACTATATGAACCAATGCGGCTTTTACAAGTCCGACCTCGGCAGACGTTTGTACCAAGAAATAGCGATGATCGAAGAACAGCACGTCAGTCAATACGGCAGTTTGATCGATCCCGTCTGTTCCCCGTTGGAAAAGCTTTTGATGCACGAGTACACCGAGGCGTACCTTTACTACAGCTGCTACGAAAACGAAAGCGATCCCAAGGTCAAAAAGGTATGGGAAGAGTTTTTTGAGCAAGAAGTCGCGCATCTGCATTACGCGGCGGAACTGTTGCGCAAGTACGACGGCAAAGAGTATCAACAGGTCATTCCCAAGGCTACCTTCCCCGCCCTGCTCAACATCACCGAACAAAAAGACTACGTGCGCGGCGTTTTGAAATCCACCGTCCTTGAAACGGGGATGCGTGAAGACTTTGCCAAGGTGGACGCTTTGTCCGACAGTTTTGACTTCTTCGACTACCAAAAGAGAGTCAACGGCAGCGTGACCGGAGTTGCCAGTCACGAGGTCATCGAGAAGCACATCAAGGAGTTTGGAGAGGACTACCGTTTTGAGGAAAAGGAACACCCGGTCGTCGCTCTCAGAAAACGGGACGAGGACAACTACGTTCTAGGGAGAGTCAAGGGAAAGATCGGCATTTGATCGAACGCTGAAAACAAATAAAAAAATCTCGCCTTCCAAGCTTGAAAAGCGAGATTTTTTTCAGTTGAAAAAGCAAGGTTACGCAACGGGCAAACTGTTTACGATATAGGTGGAAGTCGTGCCGTAATCGTAACAATACGCGCCGTAATCAAAGGTACTGTTTGCGTGTACCGTAATGACGGAATACCCCTTCTTCAAGCGCTTGGGATCGTCGCTCATATTCTTCTTATAAACGTTGTAGGTCGCGTATCCGCCGCAGATGCCGTAAGCAAGGTAAACGGGAGTAGAACCCGCGGGAGCATCCTCGTAGACGATGGTATCGGAAGTATGATCGTGTCCGCAGAACAAGCCGTTGACGCCTTCCCGCAAGGAGATCATCAAATCGTACATCCCGTTGTTGTAGTCGGAGGAACAAACGCCCTCAAAGGTAGCGGTGCCGGAGATATTGTTCCAACCGTCTTGAAGCGCGTCCATACCGACCACCACGCCGTCGTGGTTCTTCGCTTCGGTGCCGGGAATATACGTCCAGCCGTCCCCTGCCTGCTCTTTGGTCCAACCTTCGGGAAGATCGGAAAAATTGACGTATTTAACGGCTTTTTGCTCCACCAAAGGAATGTGGATAAAAAGCATCGTCTTGACGCCGTTGGTGCAGTTTTCGGTCACTTTGTTGACCTGTTCTTTGTACCATGTCATTTGCGAAGGTTTCAAATAATCGTAAGAACCCTTTTCGACGCCGAGTTTCTTCGCATCGCTGTTTGAAATGGCATCGCCGGTGTCCAAAAAGATCAAGGATTGAACGACCTTGTTTTCCCCACCGAGAAGGTTGACAACGAAGTTGCCGATGCCCCACACGTCCGTGCCGTCGGCGGTCTTTTTGACGCTGCCTTCGGATAAGCAATGCGGATACTTTTCAATGACCTTCATCAAGGTCTTACGCGGCAATTTGTAGAAAGCGTCCCCCTCGTGATTGCCGAGGTTATACGCCCAATAGACGCCCAGTTTTTCCATGATCTCGCAAAGTTGCGTAGCGCGACGTCTGCCGCGGATGCTGGTGATGATGTCGCCGGTCAAAACGACAAGATCGGGCTTCTCTTTTTCGATTGCCTTGATGTACTCGGCGATCGTTCTGTCGTTGCCAAGATCACCCTTGTTTTGCTCCGAAAGGTGCATATCGGTAAACTGTAAGATCTTCCAATCCGAAGTATCGACGGTACCGTCCGCGTTCTTTTTGATCAATGCGGGCGCGTCGGTCGGATTCCCCTCCGCGTTTGCCGCCAAAAGCTCGACGTTGGACTCAACGTCATAGATGGAATCCCAATCAACGTTCATAGGAAGCGGCGCGAACAATATCACGCAAACTGCCGCAAGGATCACCGCAAGCGAGATGGATACGGCTACGACGATTTTGGTCTTTAATGTCATTGTTTTTGTGTTCCTCCGTTAGTGATGTCTCATAAGCGCACGCACACGCCAAGATCATTGTGCGACTCCGTTTACGATGCGCGCGACGCGGTTGTTGATGTCGTTGTATCTGACGTGGTAAACGCTAAACGTAGAATCCGCGTTAACTTCAATGACGGCGTACCCCCTCAAGGCGTAGTCGTCGGTTTCGGATAAGCCGTACTTATAAAGGTTGTAACTCTGCAACCCGCTGCAAACGCCGTAGCAGAGGTAAACGGGATCGTCCGTTGCGATGGACTCTTCATACAAAATGCTGTTGCTGATATGGTCGTGCCCGCAGAAAAGCGCGTTGACGCCCTTGCGCATGGACTTCATCAGGTCGTATGCTCCGTTGTTATAGAAGGAGCAATAGCACTTTTCGTAACTGCAAGTATCGCCCGCTACCTTCCAACCGTCTTTGATGATCATATAGCCGTAAAGCTTTTCTCCCACCATCACGGGACGTTCGGGATCGACGTAGTGCCATCCGTCGGGCAGTGTCTCGTCCGCTTTGATCAGTTTGATGTTGCCCTGCTCCACCAACGGAATATGGATGAACAGCATCGTCTTGACGCCGTTGGTGCAGTTTTCGGTCACTTTGTTGACCTGCTCTTTGTACCAGGTAAGTTGGCTGGTCTTCAAAAAATCATAGTTATCGTATGACTCTCCCATTTCATCTGCGATTTTAACGGCTTCCGGATCTTTGAAGTAACGGATCGTGGTGCCGGAATCCATAAAGATCAAGGATTGCACCACTTTGTAGTCCGCGCCGAGAAGATTGACCACCGTGTTGCCGAGCCCCCAAACTTCCGTACCGTCAGACGTCTTTTTGACGTCGCTTTCCAACAAGCAATGTTCGTATCTTGCCCAAATACGGACGTTTTCTTCACGACTCAAAGTAAAAGGAGCCGAATCACCTTCGTGATTGCCTAAGCAATAGCACCAATAGATGCCCGCTTTTTCAAAGATCTCCGCAAGTTGAATGGCGCGCGCCCTGCCGCGGGGACGGGTGATGATATCGCCGGTGATCGCCACAAAATCGGGCTTTTCCCTATTGAGCGTATCGATAAAATTGTTCATCGTAACGACGTTCCTGCTGTGATCCTGCATCAAATGCATATCGGTAAATTGCAAGATCTTCCACGGAGATGCGTCCACCGTGCCGTCCTCGTTCAGCTTCACAAGAGCGGACGCGTCGGTCGGATTGTTTTCCGCCCCCGCTTCAAGCAACGTAACGTTGGTCGGGATCCTTTTGACTTTGCTCCAGTCTATGGGCATTGGATCGGGAGCAAACAAAAACACCGCCACGATCAAGAGTGCCGTGACAACGAGAATGATCGCACCAATGATGATCTTATTCTTGGTTGAAATGATGTTCCCCTCGCTCATTTTGATTGCTCCTTCTGCTACTCTCGAACGTTCTTTGCAATATTGACGTGGTGAGTCTTGCCCCCCGCGTTGATCACGATATCTTCGGAAAGATAATCCGCTTGCACGTAACTGCTGTCGTAGCGCTTGTATTCATAAGACTGCTTTTCACCGTTGACGGTGAAATCCCCTTCGTAGGTCAAAGCGTAATCCTTTTTCGCGGTGTGGTACGTCAAGTGCTTGCCGTCAAAAGTCACGTCGTTGTCCTTGATCCTTTGCATAAACGCTTCAAAGGTCTCCTTCTCCGCCGTGGAAAGCTCGTAGACGGTAAACTGTTTTCTGCCGCGTTGAATAAGCTCAAAACGCTTGGTACAGTCGCGCAAAAGCCCGTCCGTGACCGCCGCTTTCTCTTTATTGTAAGGTAAGTATTCAAAGTGATTTGCACCGATCAAAGCGACGAAGGTGCCGTCCTTTCGCGCAAAAGCGTAATTGCCCTCCACGATAACTTCGTCCATAAGCTCCTCCGAAAGGAAGGTGTGCGTATAGGGAAGGATGGGGGCGGGCGAGAAGGTGATCCTATGCGGAATGCGGTGAATCAACATACAAACGTTTTCATCCTGAACGGCGTGCGGAGCGCATCCGTATCCACCCCAAAATCCGGGTGCGGAACGGAATTCCTGATCCTTTAAAGGATGGTTGGTAAAGACGGTGACGCCGTCCGGCAAAAGAGCCATCATCGTGGTCTGTTGCGCGCCTGCGCTGCCCGGCTTATACGCCATCAAGGTGGAAAGCTTAAAATCTTTGGTACGGTAAATGTAGACGTTGGAACGCTCCAAAGTCACGCCGTTGGGATAGATCTTCAAAACGCGCGAAATCAGCGGGAAAATGCCGAGGAAGCGCAAGAAAGAGATATTGAAGAACTTAAACGGCGACAAAAACTCGTTTGAGATCAAGGAGTATCGGTTGACAAAATCGAATGAATTGTTGATGACCTCGGGGTTGGACAAAGCGACCATGCCGAGTTGGAACATCATTTGACGGTCTTCCTGTCCGTACAATCCTTGATCGCGGAGATCGGAAAGATTCAAGCCGAAAGAAGTTTTTATGATCTGCGTCGACTTATCCAAACCGATAGCTTTGACCGCTTCGGGAACGGAGTAAATGGGCTTGCCCTCTTCATCCTTCAGCTTTAGCAACCGCGGGAAAGCGCCCACTTGGCTGGGTTTGTGGTAGTACAAGCCGCCGTAGGTTTTGGAATCGTTCCAAATAGCGTCGGTAATAAGATCGGTTGTGTTCTCTTGGAAAGCGCAATTCAGATTGTTGCGAGCGTACGCCCTCCCCTGCGCGCCGATGATCGTGCCGAAAGCATAGGAATGCGCGTAGTCCAAACAAAGGATATCCAAAACGCCGCGAGCACGCGTCATGACCTCTTCGTCCGATCGGTCGCCGTAAAGCAACAAAAGGGAAATAGACGCAAAATCAATGGGAAGATAATTGTGCGAATAAAACTCCGAAAAACCGTATTTGCCGCGAAGCGTAAACCACGTGATCAAACGCGTGCGCGCTTCTTCCGCCTTTTCCGCCCCCGTTCTGCCGTCGCAGACGAAGGTGCGATCCGCATATCTTCTGCCCAGCAAATAAGCGAGCACGAAGAAGGTGATCTCGTGATTTTCGGAAAAATAACAAACGCTGTCGTCCCCCTTCTCCGTGATCCAAAACTTCATACCGAGGAAGGTATCGTCCAACAGTTTTTGCACTTTGCCCGACGGAGAGACCTTTTTGAAAAACTCCTCGCCCGAAACCAACACGCGATAAAGAATGGTGGCGCGGAAGTCCAAACAATCGTAACGAGCGTTGATATAATTGCAATAGGGCTCCAAGATCGCAATAACGTCCCGCTCGGTCAAACTGTCAAGGGTAAACGGGATCTCGTTGTTTTTGAGCGTGGGGTTTTCAAGAAGCCAAAGGATATCGTTGATGTGATACTTATGACGATGCTTTTTTTGATCGCGTTGGGGAAGCACCGGACAAGATTTTTTTGTCACGCCCATAATAAGATCGAAACCGATCCACAACCCGATCGCCAAAAAGATAAAAGCAAAATAAGCGTTGACCCAAATCAACACAGCAGTCGCGGCAACCATCAGCGCAAGGCGCACGATCGCCAGCGAAAGCTCCCTTTTCTCGTATTTACTCATTTTTTGTTTCACTATGCTGCCTCCAAAGAGTAGACCCCGCGAAAGAAACCATCGCGGGGGATTTGCCTTACTTAGTTTTTCGACTTGTCGTCGGTATTTTCGACCGCTTCCGCGTCGGAAGCGATGCCTGCGTCGGTGTCCGAAAGGGGCGTCGTTCCTTCCGCCGTCACGGCAAGGGGCTCCGCCTTAGCGGCGGCCTTTTTTTCTTCGATCGCCTTTTCCTCTTCCACGGCGGCCTCACGGCGCGCTTCAAGTTCCGCAAAGATCTGTTCACGCTTCTTGCCGTAGAAGTTGTCGAAAAGCATCGGAATGATAGCGAGGGTCGAACCCGCAAGCGGCGCCAAGGTGATGAGGTAGAACAAACCTTGCTTGGTCGCGTCGGATTGAATGATAAATTCTGAAGAAGACTGCGCGACGTGGTAGCCGATCATACCGAGACCGATCGGGAGCCACATACCCGAAAGGGTGCTGGCGGCTTTGGTCTTCAAACCGTTGATACTCCAAACCAAACCTTCGGAACGGATGCCCGTGCGCCACTCCATATAGTCGACCGAGTCCGCGACGATGATGGTGGTACAAGTACCGATCATACCGTTGGGCACGCCCGAAATGATAAAGAAGAACGCTACCCAGAACACGCTGGAATATCCTGCGAAGAAAAACAGCAAGTACATCAGCGCGCTATACGCATAGCCCGCGATGCACAGGTTACGCGGGGAGAACCTCTTTGCCAGGAAGGGAACCGCCGCCATAAACACGTAAGACGGGATGGAACTGCCGATACCGATAAAAGTAGCAAGAGCGTAGTTTGCCATCGTCTCCTTGAAGAAGTAGATCATTGCGCCGTATCCCATTGAACGAAGGGAGATCGCCACGCTGGAAAGGAAGACGCAGATCAAAGGACGGTTTTTCAAAAGCGCCTTGATGTTGCGGGTAAGCTTGACCTTTTCCTTTTTGACTTCCTTGATGGAATGCACCTTTTCCTTCATTGCGAAGAAGGAATAAATACCGAAGACCAACGTACCGATGCCGATCACCATGGCGATGACGAAGTACGCCGTCTCCTGCTGAGCGTGGTTGGTGGCGATGTATTGGAAAACGATAGGCACCGCACCGGGAATAGCCGTACCCAAAGTACCCATAAAACCGGAAAGGGTGTAGATGTTTTTCCTTTCCTTGGGGTCTGCGCTGATGGACATACTCAAGGTGGCGAGAGGCACCGAGAAAATGGTCTGCGCAAGACCGTAACCGATGTACATGACGTAGGTGTAGACCAACCTGCCCATCACGCTGATGTTGGGCACGGTAAACAAAAGCACCGTAAAGATGGCAAGCGGGAAGGAACCGAACAAGACGTACGGTCTGGATTTACCCCAACGAGTATGCGTGATATCGTTGATCGCACCGGCGATGGGGTCGGTAAAGGCGTCGATGATCCTCGTCACAAGCATCAAGATCGTGATCTGAGCCGTGGGGATCAACATAAAATCCGTTAAGAAAAGCGTGAAATAAGAGGCGATAAGTTCGCCGATACTTCTTGAGAAAAAGCTGGAACCGCAAAAGCTGACGATAGCGGAAATCGTTGCTTGCTCGGGTGAGCGTTTTTTAAAGAACCTTTTTTTTGGGGCTTGTGCTACGATACTTTCCGTGGTGGCGACGTTTTCCATTCGTTACTCCTTTGAAATTGCGGCTTCTGCGTATGCGCAAAGGCGCAAGTCACCTACGCGCATAATAACAATTATCTAAATTATATCATAGATATTTTCGCCTGTAAAGAGTAAATTTTTCGGAAAATTTCGACAAAGCGTTCCCCTCGTTTTACGCAAGGCTGAAAAAACAAAATATCCACCCCGTTTTCGGGATGGATATCTATGCTTAAAAAACTTTGTAATGTTCGGATAAACAGGGACTATTCCAAAATCGTAAAGAAGCGTTTCGCGTTCTCGTAAGCGACGTCGCCGACTACCTTGCGAAGCACTCCCCAATCCTTGGTAAACTCCCCTTTTTCGGAGAGTTCCCCAACGTAGGAACACATCAAGCGACGGAAGTAATCGTGACGGGTGTAGGAGATAAAACTACGGCTATCCGTCAACATACCGAGGAAGGAACCGAAGTGAGAAAGCTCGGAAAGCGCTTTGAAATGGTTGAGAATGCCGTTTTTGGTATCGTTAAACCACCAAGCCGCACCCATTTGCAACTTGCCTTTCACGCCGTCTTCACTGCCCTGGAAGCAACCGATCAAGGTGCCGACGTACTCGTTATCCGCGGGATTCAGGTTAAAGATGATGGTCTTGCCGAGAACACCCGACATATTGAGGTCGTCCAACAGGTTTTTGAGCCCGGTTTGATACTGTTCGGTAGAGATGGAGTCAAAACCGGTATCCGCGCCCAAACGCAGGTTCATAGCGGTGTTGTTGTTGCGCATCGCGCCGATGTGCAACTGCACGCTGAAGCCCCTCTTGTAGCACTCGGTAAGAAGGAAGCGGATCATATAGTTTTTGTAAACGTCCACGTCCTTGACTTCCCCTTTGAGTGCGGCGCGGAATACGGCGTCCGCATCCTCGCGGGTGGAACGGAAGTAGTTGAGCCCTTCAATGGCAAAATCGGAAGTCACGGCACCGTTTTCTTTGAATGCGTCCAGACGTTGGCGCAAAGCGTCCTCCATATCCTCCAAATTGCGAATGCCGAAGTTTGCGACGCCGGCAAGTTTTTCGATGTTTTTGATAAACTCTGGGCTGTCGATGTTGATCGCTCTGTCGCCGCGGAACGCCGGCAAGATCTTGGTCTTGATCTCGTCACGGTTGCGAAGCAAACGATGATACTGCAGATCGCAGAAGATCTCTTCCGTAGTGCAGACGGTATCCACGTTGGACATCCCGATCGCCGTCAAGGGAGAGAATTGCGTCTTTTGGATCACGGCGTTTGCTTTGTCCCAGATCTTTTTGGCGTAAGTACGCGTCAAAGGATAAGTCACGCCGAAATAGAATTCAAGCTCAAACGCTGACCACAGATAAAGCGGATTGCCCACCGCGGTCTCCAGCATCGCGATATAGTTGTAAAACTTATCCCAATCCGACGCGTCGCCCGTGATGAACTCCTCCGAAACGCCGAAGGTACGCATCTGACGCCACTTGTAGTGGTCGCCCTTGAGCCAGATCTCGGTCAAGTTGTTGTACGGCTTGTTCTCGTACATTTCCTTGACGGAAAGGTGGCAATGGTAGTCGAAGATCGGAAAATCTTTGACGTATTTGTACAGCTTTTTTGCAGTCGAATTGGTGAGTAAAACGTTGTTCATATATTCTCCTTCAAATGGTTATTTACTTTTGATCATTTTTCCGTCGTATCGGTATCGTCGGTCTCTTGGGGAAGAGCGGCAAGTTCCTCTTGGATCTTGGCTTGATTACTTGCGCTGAGATCGGTGATCCACTTTTGAGTAAAGTTATCGGCAAGCTTTTTGATATGCGCCGCAACACTGCAATCGATATCGTCGTAGCTGAACGCAAGAAGCTTGTTGATCTTCACTTCGCCACGGTCGTTTCCGATGCTGGCGGTGACGCGTGCGTTGTATTCGATCTTACGGAACACGCCCTCGGCCTTCCAAACGTCCACTTCAAAGGAAAGTTCAGAGAATTCCACGTTTTTCAAACTGCTGTAAGACTCGGAGAAACGTGCGATCGTCTCGGAAGACTTTTGAGCCTTGCTGATGATTGCCTTAAAGGCGATCCTGTAGAAGACGTTTCCGTCTGCATCTTGCTTTTCATCGATCTTGACGGTTTTTTCATCGATCAAAGAAAAGTCGATATCTTCGGTCCTGCCCGCCGTCGAGCCGTTGCCGCAAACTTTCACGCCGCCGAGATCCAGCGGGAAATCGTACCAACTGTACAAATTGTACGGCGTGGGCTCCGGCAAAGAAACGTCCGAACTGCTTACGTCGCCGGGCTGAGCGTTATAACTCCATTTTTTGGTGTCGAGGTCGTATTTCGCAGTCGCAAAAGAACTGGTCTTGATACGTTGGTCTATGTAGTCGATCTTGATCTGCAAAGGATTCCACGATCCCGTATAAGCAAGAGTTTGATAGAACATATTCGCGCCGTTCTTTGCCCTATAGTAATCAGAGCAAGCGTATTTACTGCTTTTTCCGGTAGGATTGACGTCAACGTGCGCACTGTAGTAGAACTGGTTGATAAAAATGTTGTTATAGGAAGCGTTGACAAGCATTTTTGCCGCTCTTTCGGCAGAACTGGATGAAGTATTGCCGTTTTTGATCGCGACGATATCCACCTTCTTATCCGCATACTCTCCGAGGTACAACCCAACTGCAGGTGCGGAATACGAAGCGGATTCCTCTTCCATTTGAATCGGGGGTGCTTGCAATGCGCCGTAAACCAACAAGCCGCCGCTCACGGCAAGCAAAAACGCAAATAGTACAATGAGTGTGATTTTTAATGCCTTCATACTTTCCTCCTATTTCAGCGCAGAATACGCCATCGTAGTCAAATTTATCTTCAGACGGTTATCCGCAGGCGCACTGTCCTCCGTGCCGTCCAAGTAAGCAAACTCGTTGCCTTCCGCCAAGCTGTCGTTGGTAAGACCGAGCAAAAGCTTGGAAGAGACGTTTCCGTCGATCAATCCTCCGAGGTTGATCGTACCGATCTGATTCCTTTCAAGGATCGTAACGTAAGAAGCAAGATCCAATTCTTTGAGCAGATCGATATCCAACATATCGGCAAACTCAACGACCAACTTCAACGCCTTGTAGGGATTGGTGTTTTCATTGAGACCGATCTTTTTGATCGCGCTGATATCAAGCGACGCCACGATCCCCATCAAGAGGTTGTTGTTGCAGACTTCAAGCTCCCCTTTCTTAAACAGACCGGGGATAGCGGAAGCAAGATCGATCGTGGCAAAGGAAGGATTGATCGCCTTTATTTTGCCAAACAGATCAAAGTCCGAAATGATCTTAAACGCCGCGTAAATCGAGTATTTGAGAAGCGTCACGCGCGTTTCATCCGGCGAGCAACTTTCATCTCCGCCGTACATCCCCGCCACGAAGCTCATCGCGAGGTTAAAGACGTCCGTATAATCGGACTTAGGCAACTTTTTGACGCCGTAGGACTTGGCGATCTTTTCCACCGAAAGTCCTTTGTTGCCCTTTTTGTAAAGCGGCAACTTCAAGAAGCGCAGGAACACGTCGTTGTATACGCCGTTTGCAAGCGAATCCACCGCCGTATCGTTGCTACCGTCCTTTTTGACGCCGAGTTTGGATAAGAGCTTATAGATCAGATCCATATCTACTTTGTTTTTGACCTTGGCAAGCATACTGCCGTCCAAATACGAGACGGAATAACTCTTGAAATCTTTCTTGATGGACTTCTTTTCCGCTTTGGAAAGATAGGACGGGAGATACTTCTCCGTAATGTAATTCATATTCCAGGTGCGAACGTAGGCGTCCTCCCCCTTGGCGCGCAAATAACGCACCGGCGTCGGATAATTGCACAAAGATGCGCTGTTGATATCCAATATCTTATTCCCTTTTGCGGACGTGTAGATCGCGTCGTCTTGAATGTGGATATGTCCGGTAAAAATGAACTTCATCCCCGCATCCGCCAAGACGTCCGCGACGTATCTGTCGTCGGGATCGTTGACGACGGAATTTTCCGCCTGTACGAGCGGTCCGAAATGTTGTATCAGCGGGAAATGCATCATTCCGACGGGGATCTTGCCCGCGGCGACAGCCTCTTTGGTCTTTTGTTCCACCCAAGTAAGCAGTTCCGAAGTCATAGCGCCGTCGTGACGATTTGAAACCAACGGATAACGCTCTCCGTTTACGAGAACGTAGCCTTCACTGTCTACCGTGTAGCCTTCGGCGGCAAAAGTGCCGTTGGGATCGATCAGATAATTGTCTGAGTTGATCTTGCACATATCGATCGCGATCAAGCGATACTTGTCCGAAAGATCCGCAACGTACGAGAGGTTGTCCCCGATCTCAAACCCTGCGGCATTGGCGGCGTTTTCCGTGCCGGCGTTTTTGAAAAACTCCGACGTATCGGTGGAATTATAGCCGAAATCAGCGTATATTTCCGCAAATTCCTTTTCCGTAGTGGGATTGGTAAGCGTGGCTTTACCGTTTGCGTAAGTGTATGATTTGTTGTTGATATCGTGGTTGCCGGGAATGGTATAGACCTTGATTCCCGCGTTCTCAAGCCGCTTCAATTCAGCGGCTACGGCGCGGTGCGAAACCTCACCGCCGTCGTCCGCGTTGTCACCCGAAACCAACACGACGTCAAAATCAGATTCGTTGATAATGCGATCCACCGCCGTCTTCAAAATGGATTCCGAAAGTCCGAGCATTTTTTGCCCGTGCGCTTCCCAAGCCTTGTAGTCGGAACAAGTCATATCTACCGCCTGCGTCTCGCTCATCACGTGAATATCCGCAAGCACGCCGATGGAAATATCTTTGTCGCCGTCCGTGACGTACTTTCCGTAGTTTTTGTCTTTCTTTTTGCAAGAGAACAAGAAAATCGTCGAAGAAAGCAACGACAGGATCAATAAGATCACAAGCAAACGAATCAGTCCCTTTTTCACCCCTTTTACCTCACTACTTTGTTTTTCAGCGTGGCGACGCCCGGTATTTCCACTTCAAACACGTCTCCGACGTTGAGTTCCCCGATCCCTTCCGGCGTACCGGTCAGGATCACGTCGCCGGGCAGAAGAGTCATCACGCCACTGATAAAGGCGATAGACTTTTCTACGCTGTTTATAAGGTCGCGCGTGCGCCCGCGTTGGACGACGACGCCGTTCCTTTTACCGATAATTTCCAAATCGTCCGGCGTGACGTCCGTTTCCACGACGGCACCCAGCGGACAAAATGTATCAAAACTTTTTGCGCGCGTCCATTGCCCGTCTTTTTTTTGCATATGGCGTTCGGTCACGTCGTTTGCTGCGGTGTAACCGAGAACATAACTTAAAGCATCTTCTTCCGAAACGTTCTTTGCTTTCTTGCCGATCACGACGGCAAGTTCCGACTCGTAATCCACCTTGGTAGCGGAGGCGGGATAGACGATCGCTTCCCCGTCGGCGATGACCGAAGTGGAAGGTTTTAAAAAAATCGTCGGTTCGGGAAGAACGTCAAGCGACAGTTCTTCCGCGTGTTTTTTGTAATTCGCGCCGAGACAAACCACCTTGGAGGGGCTGACCGGGGGTAAAAAAACAAATTCACCGGTATAGGGTTCGGAAAGTTCCCCCCACTCGGCAAAAACGTCGCCGAGGATCAAATGCATGCCGTCCTCGCGTAACGACGCGTAAAAATTTCCTTCCGGGATCTTGATCCTTGCGATCTTCATAACTTTCCTTCCTTAACGAGTTTGTCGCGTTCGATCGCCGCCCACAAAAATGCGGCGATGCCGTACGTCAAATTGGACGCTTTGGGCACCCAAGCGTACCCGATGTACGGAACGACGGGCACGGGAATGGTCGGTCCGCTGATCTTGGTCATCAGCACCTTACCGTTCTTTTTGACCTTGATGCAGGAAAGGACGAATGCATACGCCTTTTCCGCATAGGGCAAATACTCCTCGCCGAGATATCCCATTCTGACGGAATGGAAAATGCCGTCCGCAATGAGCGCGGCGGAGGAAGACTCCAAATACGTGCGACGTCCGAGCAAGGTATTGAACCCACCCGACTTATCCTGTCTTTTGACGACGGCGTCCACCGTCATCTTCAAAACTTCCAAAATGCGTGCGCGATCGGGATGATCGCCGATGCAATCCAAAATTTTGGGAAGCGCGGATACGACCCAGCCGTTGCCTCTTGCCCAATAATACTTGCGCTTTGGGTAATGCGAGCCACGTTTGACCCAATAACTGTGATACCAAAGGTGATCGTCTTCATCCATCATGCAACTTGCGTAAAGCGCAGGCTGACGCGCCGCCACCTCCAGCAGGTCTTTATCCCCCGTTTCCGCCGCATAGCGCGCGGGGAAAACGCTGAACATCATCAAACTGTCCACCCAAATGGAATCGGGGTACAATTTGCCGACCCAATGATTGCCCAAATGGTTGACGGCGTCCTTGTAGACGCGCGGCTCGTTTTTAATGTAATCCAACACTTTGTCGGTCAGCGCTTTGTAAGCGGGATCCTCTGTGCGGCGATAGACTGCGTAAGTGATAAAACCGGGCGCGGCGGTATCGGCGGAAGCCACCGTCGGCTCGTTCTTCACGTAGTGATCGCAAAAAGCTTTCAAAAACGGAAGATACTCCTCGGTGCCGAAGTAGCGGTCAAGGTCATCCAGGGCAGCGCCCATGATCCCCTGTCCCCACGTCCAACGCATCTTGGGATCTTTGGTTTTGACGATATAATCGGCAAGTTTTTTTGCGATCTCGATACTCATTACTTCAAGTCCTCTTCGTAGCCTATGGATTTGATATGCGCGACGCTCTTGGCGATCTCGCTGTAAGGATGCGGCGTATTTTGCTCAATGGCGCCGTAGTCTACCCCGTTTCTCTTGGCGGCTTCGATGATCCAGTTGAAATCGATCACGCCGTCGCCCAAAGCGTAATTGGAGGGCTTTCTGGCAATAAACTTGCGATACAAGGCGTAATCACGGAGGTGAACGCCGCGCACCCTGCCGGACAGACGATCGAGAAGCTTCTCTACGTTGATACCGGCTTTGGTGGTCCAATAGGTATCGATCACAAAGTTCATGTCCTCGCTCATATTCTCCACGATCAAGTCGAAACGCGTGCCCTTTTTCGTGCGGATAAACTCAAAATCGTGATGATGGTAGCAAAGCTGAATGCCGTGCTCCTTGTACTTTTTGGCAAGTTCGCTTGCCCACTTGCAAAACTCCACGAGAGTCTCGTCGCTGCCGACGATGCATTTGGTGGGAAGCACCGAAATGATGGCGGTCTTACAGTCCGTTTCATTGAGGAACTTCAAGCACTTATCGAACTCATCGTGAAGAATGTTTGGCTTGATCTGCGCCGAAACGACTTCAATGCCAAAGACTTCCTTCGCCTTTTTGAAAGCGGCGATGTCGGTATCGTCAAAATTGATACGCGCCGCTTCGATATACTTGATACCAAGTCCCGCCAAGTTTTTGAGGGTGCCGTACAGATCCTTTTGCGCCTGCTTGCGGCAAGTGAATAATTGCAAACCTATTTTCATCGTTCTTCCTCGTTATCTGAGATCGGTGGTCTTGACGCCCTGCATATCGTCAAACACCTGGTTTTCACCGCACATACCCCAAATGAAGGTGTAGTTCTTGGTGCCGACGCCGCTGTGGATGGACCAACTGGGGGAGATGACCGCCTCTTCGTTTTGCACGACGATGTGGCGGGTCTCGGTGGGGTTGCCCATCATATGGAAGACCACGTTGT
>DMCI01000126.1 GCA_003445835.1 Clostridiales bacterium | reverse complement strand
TCGTTTTCAAGTATAAGGCAAAGAAAAACGAGCGCAAGCGTCAAGGTCATAGGCAGCCGTTTACGACAGTACAGATCAAGTCGATCGTCAAATAATGACGAAGATCGTATTTCATAAACAAGGCGAAGATTTCGTCCGAATAGAGTGTGAAGGACACACGGGTTACGCCTGCAGCGGCGAGGATATCGTCTGCGCGGCGATCTCGGCTCTCCTGCAAGGTGCGGCGCTTGGCGTCCTCAAAGTAGCGGGAGTGAAAGCGGAGTACCGTGTCAACGAGGAGAAAGGCAGTTTGCTTTTGGCTCTTCCGAAAAACGTCGGGGAGAAGCAAAGATGTGACTGCAACGTGATTCTCAAAACGCTTTTCTTAAGCGTTTCTGATCTTCAAAAAGGCTATTCGGAGTACATTGAAGTGGAGGTAAAGTGATATGTTTATCAAATTGCAACTTTTCGCTCATAAAAAGGGCGTAGGTAGTTCGAGAAACGGCAGAGACAGCGCTGCGCAAAGGCTGGGCACCAAGCGTTCGGACGGTCAGTTCGTGCTTGCGGGCAACATCCTCGTCAGACAGAGAGGCACCAAGATCCATCCCGGTACCAACGTGGGCCGCGGCAAGGATGACACCCTCTTTGCTTTGATCGACGGCGTCGTTCGTTTCGAGAGAGTTGGCAAGGACAAGAAGCAGGTCAGCGTGTACGCAAAGGCTGAATAATCGTCCTACGAAAAAGATTAAAAAACCGTGCTTTGTAGCACGGTTTTTTTTGTCTTTTGTTTCAAACGCCCGAGGGTTTTTTCTTTTTGGTCAAAAGGTGAAATACGACAAACAGCCCCGTAAAGAACAACGCCGAGCCGACGATGACGACCGCCATCACCCAAGAAGGCACGTTCTTTCCGAAAAAGTAAAGGTTGCAGTCTACGCTGTCTTTGATGCTTTCCACAACTTCGCTCGGGAAGCCGAGACGCGACATTTCGGCAAATACGCCGCGCATCAGACGGTTTTTAAGAAGCCCGGTGCCGTACGTTCCCGGTAAGAACATCAAGACGTTTCTGAGCCCGCTGTTAAAAGTTGAGATCGGCATATAAGCACCCGAGATGAAACCGTATCCCGCACTGACGATGGTGCCCACGGCGGAAGCTTGTCCGTTGGTGGTCAGGAAGAAGTTAACGCACGAAGAAATAGCCGTTCCGAACAGCGTCAGGATCAAGACGTCGAGGATCACAAGAAGCACGTCACCGAAGGTCAAATACCAGCCTTGTGTGGCAAGGTAAATGAAGCAGGCGGCAAGAGCGGTAAAGGTGATGATCAACGTGCAGGCTGCCGCCGCGAGGTAATAGCTCGTTGCAAGTGTGGAGCGATTGACGGGAGATACGGTAAAATCTTTGATGCTTCCGTTTGCCTTATCCATGATCATAATAAGATTGGCGCAAAAAGCTTCCGTCACGCAACATACCGCAAGAAGGGAGGAGATCAGTTGACTGAAAACCGTGCCGTCGATGAGTTTTTGCGAGATGTCAAGATCCGCGGGAAGCGCTGCGGTGAAACTTTCCAAATAAACTTTGGCAAGAAAGGCGGCGTATAAAACAAGCAATATGATCGGGGTGATCAACGAGGAGAAGAAAAGCCCCTTGTCTCGGAAGAACAGTTTTAAATTGCGACGTGTCAATTGAAGCAAGGTTTTCATTCTGCGTTCCCTCCCGGCAGGTCTTTGCCCGTCACCGTCAAAAAGACGTCGTCGATCTTTCCTTTTGTGACTTCGTAATCGGTAAAAAGTCCGGGATGAGCGACGATGAGTTCGGTCACTTTTGCCGTATCGGGAACGGAAATGCGTACGGCGTCACGGATGACGCGGTAGGGAAGATCGAGCGCTTTTACAGCCTCTTCGTTTGTGCCGTACAGGGTGACGTAGTCCACGGCATATTTGTTCTTAAGCTCCAGAGGGGTGCCTTTTGCCGCGATCTTTCCGCTGTCAAGGATGATGATGTAGTCGGCGTCGGCGGCTTCTTCCATATAGTGCGTGGTCAAAAATACGGTCAAGCCTTTTTCTTTGCGCTGATTGTCAATGACGTTCCATAATAGGCGACGCGTTTGCGGATCCAATCCGGTGGTGGGCTCGTCGAGGATCAAAATCTCGGGATCGTGTAAAAGGGCGCGTGCGATGTCGATCCTGCGACGTTGTCCGCCCGAAAGCTTGTTCAAAGGGCGATTTATAAAATCCGAAAAATCCAAAAGCGAAGCAAGGGTGGACAGTCGATCGGTAAAAGCCTTGCCCGTAATGCCGTAAAGCGCGGCGCGGCTGACTAAGTTTTCTTTTGCGGTTAGGTTTGCGTCAAGGGCGGAGTTTTGAAAAACGACGCCGATTTTCCTGCTGATCGAGTCAAAGGAATCGTTTATGTTTTTGCCGCATACGGTGATGCTTCCTTTATCTTTTTGCAATTGTCCGCAGATCATAGAGATCGTCGTAGATTTGCCCGCACCGTTAACTCCCAAAAAAGCAAAGAGCTCCCCGCGTTTGACGATAAAGGACAGATCTTGCACTGCTTTTACGTCGCCGAAGGATTTGTAAAGGTGTTCGATTTGTATGATGGGTTCCATAATTATCCTGCGTTTCGTATTTTTGTGCGAAGCACAACTAACGTATTATATCGTTATATAACAAACTTGTCAACGAATAGATTGCTTTGCGGGCGGGAATGAACGGCGGACGTTGTTGAGATCGCGGGAAGACGCTTTTTGCTTTTTTTTGCGAAAGAAGAACGTTTTTAAGGTGGGGACGGGTTTGAAAACGAGAAGCAACCCCGCAAACGTCAAGCACCCGAAGGCGGTCGGGATCCCCGCGCGGAACAGTACGCCCAGGCGCAGGGAAGAAGAAAGCATCAACGCAAGTTTTGCGGCGAGAGCGGTCGGAAAGGCAAAGGTCATAACGAGTGCCGCCGGCTTGAATATCCGTCCGTCGTAGCCCCGTTTTTTCCATAAAACGATCATTCCCAAAACGAATTCGCAAAGGTGGAAGGCACACTCTCCGACGGAAAGAGCGTAAATACCGATAAAACGCGGCAAAAACAGCACGGAAAGCACTAAAAAGAGGGAGGATAACAGAAAGATCGAAAAGACCTTTTTCTCCTCTCCCAAAGAGTTTAACGTCGTGTTGACCAATCCGGCAAGCGCCGCGGGCACCACCATTCCTGCGGAAACGGTGACGAATTTGCCCGCTTTTTGGTCTTTGAACAACAGTTCGCCGTAGGTTTCGCCCAAAACGACGAATAGGGCGTAAAATAGGATCGTGATCACAAAAATAAAGATCAAAGATTGGTTGACGCGGTTGCGCAGTTCATCCCACTTTCCCGTTGCGGCAAGAGCGGCTGCTTCGGGCAAAATGACGACGGACAGCGCCCCCGTCAAAGAAAGGGGCGCAAACAGCAAGGAAAACGCCATTCCGACCGCTCTTCCGTATTCCGCGGCGGCTTCTCCGGAACTCAGCCCCGTACGTACGAGAGCGGCGGGGAGCGCAATGGCGATAAAGGAGGTCAGCACCCCCGCGATCACTCGCATCCCCGTGACGGGAAGCCCCGCTTTGAGCAGTTCCTTGATCCCTTTCGGCTTGGAAAGCCGTCCGCCTTTGATAAAATAGATCGCAAACAGAGTCGCCATAACGATGTAGTCGGTGACGGTAAAAGCGACGGTGACGGCGACGCTGTCGGACAGGACGATAAAAGCGTTGGATAAAAAGGTCAAGCAAGTGACGATCTTGACTACCTCTTCCAAAAGTTCGGTCGCGCTGTAATCAAAGTAACGCGCTTTTCCCATAAAATAGCCGCGAAGCAGTTGGTAAACAACGGTGCTGAGCAAGGCGGGTAAGAGCAAATAAAAGAGTTTTACGCACCTGCCGTCCGAAAAAACGAAGGTCAGTTTGTCACGAAAAAGGACGGCGCCGCCGATCAAAAACATCGTGATGCCGACGGCGAGGACGATCGCGCCCGTCATCACGCCGTCAAGCTCTTTTTCGCGTCCTTTTAAGGCGGTCAATTCCGCCGTTTTGCGTGATAGTATCAACGGGATGCCCGATCCCGCTATCGTGCAAAACAGGGCAAATACAGACGCCGTCATTTGAAATAAACCAAGCACCTCTGCGCCGACGCGACGGGATAAGTATATCTTAAAGAAAAAGGACAAAAGGCGCGTTACGATCGAAAAGATCATGATCAGAAAGGTGGTTTGTTTGAAAGTCCTCATGGCGTTCTCCCGCGATAAATAGTAAAGTATATTTTATCGAAGGAGAATTTATAATCGCCGCTTATATAAAGAAAAAGCACACCGATCGAAATCGATGTGCTTTTTTTTGTTTTTGTTAAAGGTTAATCCTTAAACTCATCACGAGCGCTGCCGGTGTTCTTGGGCGCATCTTCGTCTTCGGACTTCTTCTTGGTCCTATCGTAGGTAGCCTTCTTTTGATCGGGTGCGCCGGTCTTGGGACGGCGGTACTTTCTGACGAGCCAAGCGACGATGACGGCAATCAACACGACCGCGATGGCGATGGAAGTGATATAGGTCCAAAGCAGGGTGGTGTTCAAGGGCGTCTTGGTGTTTTCATCCTCTTTTTCCTCTTCGGGATTCTCTTCCTTTTCTTCATCCGCTTTGAGTACGGTGACTTTGTTCTTCAAGCGATAAGCCTTGCTTGCCGCTGTGAGGACTTTTTCGCCGTTGTCGTCAAAGACAAACTGGTCGTTGGCGTCCTTTTCGTAGACTTCGTAATCGGCGGTCTGCGCAGTATACTCGTCAGCGGAGATCTTTTCCAAGTTGACGTTATCGATGAAGAGGTATCCTTTCATCTTGCCGTCATCGGTGTTTTCACCAAGTTGGAAGTAAAGGCTTGCGGAGACGGAAGCGGACTTTTCGTTCTTGAAGTAGAACGTAAGCTTCTGCCACTTGTTTTCGATATCGTTGCCGTTCTTGTCAAACTCGGTGTTGACGTCAAAGGACAAGGGCTCGTCGGAGATGGAAACGTAGACCTTTGCGAAGGAATCCTTGGCGATCTTCGCGGTACGAACGTAGGCGGAGAACTTGTAGTAAGATTCGGATGCGAGGGACAAGCCGGACATATAGTAGCTTTGGTACGTGGTTTTGCGGTTGTTGATCATCAAGAGGTAATCGCCTACCGTCGCGCCGTCTTCCATACCGTTGTCGGTGAAAATCTGGCTGGCGGAGAGGGCGCTGCCTTCTTCAATCACGTCCTTGGTGACGGTTTGACCGTCCTTCTCCTCGGTGACGGAAGTGTAGATGCCAAGCTTGCTGTTGCCGTCGGAACCGGTGTAAGCAAAGTTGTCTTTGGCAATGATGCCGGAAACCTGCGTGTCGGAATTGGAGCTGCTGCTGTTGGAAGCGGAGAAACCGCTGGGGCTGACTGCCGTTTCGGAAGCGGAGCTGTTGTCAAAGGTGACGGTGGTGAACTTGGTGTTTGCGTTTTCGTTTTCGGGAGCGCAAAGAGCGGTGTATTCCTCTTCTTTCAAGCTCTTGTAAGAGAAGCTGTCGAAGAACAAGGTGCCGGTGTATTCGGTGTCGCCGTTGCCTTTTTCACCGTAGTAGATCTCAAACTGCGCGCTGACCGAGGAAAGCCCCGTTTCAACGAGGAAGTTGTATTCGACCCAACCGTTGGTGTTTGTGACGGTGTAGGAAGATACTTGCGCGTCGGTGGACGTCGTGGTGACGTAGATCTGACCGATCGCGCCGTCCACGGCTTTGCCGTAGCACTTCAAGAGGTAGTAAGAGCTGCCGCTCAAGGAGACGGAGGGGCTCTTGACCGCCGGAGTCTTGGTCATGTCGTTGGTCGCTTTTTCATCGACGTAGGTGTTTTTAAGTTTGATGGAGCCGCCGTTGCGGGTCGTGATCATCAAGAGGTTGGGCGCGCCGAAAGAAACCGCTTTTGCCAAGGTGTCGGCAGAAGGTACTTTGGTCGTAGACCAATTGTCGTAGATGTCGCTTGCCGTCAAACCGAATTGAGCAAAGTATGCGGCGGAAGCGTTTACGTTGATGATACCGGCAATCAGGTTGTTGAGTTCCTTTTCGTCAACTTTGATCTTGACGGTGTAGTCGCCGTTGGCAAGATCGATTCCGCTCTTCCAGGAGAACTTGCCGGTGATCGTGTTGATGTCAAAGATCTTGTTCCACTCAGCGTCGGTGTTGAAAGTCTTGTCGTAATCGTCAGGGCCGAGGAGGCGGATCGTCGTGATGGTTTTGCCTTGCAGAGCAGCGGTAAAGTGATTGTCCGCGTTGTTGTCCGCTCTTGCGATCGGGTAGTCGGGCAGCCATTCGCCGTCCGTCTTGGTGATGCCGTAGCGCTTGTCGACGTTGCTCGTCCAACCGGAAAGTCCGCCGGTCAAATGATCGTTGTCGTCCTTGTCGGACATAGCGACGAAGCCGTCGTCACCAAAGGTGGTGTTCTTTCTGTCGTAGGAGTTGAAGTTACCGTTGGTAATGGTCGCGCTGTTTTCCGCGTAATCCTTGGACTTGGTATAGGTGCCGGAAGAGCCGTTGGAATCGTACTCGGTGTAGGTGATCTGTTCCATATTGACGTTGGCGATCACGAAGGCGCCCTTTTGATAGGATGCGGGATCGTATCTCGTACCCGAACCGTTGGAAACGACGAGGCGGACGAACTTGGATGTCTCGGTATTATCGGTGGAAACGGGGGCGGTACCGGTCAAATAGAAAGAGTACTCGGCGTAATCGTTGGTCAATGCGTTCTCGTACTTGGAGGTGTTGACGCTGAAGGATTCAACGTCCTTGTCGTCTTGGTCGACGAGCTTCAACGTGACGTTTTTGTCGTCGGCAAGACCGACGGTCTTGATCCAAACGGAGATCCTGTAAGAGAGGGACTGTTTGATTTCAAACAGATCGGTCGTTTTGATGCTGTACGCGCAGGGGATCGTGTTGTTGACGATCAAAACGGGCGCGAAAGTATAGGGGTAGGAGGGGTTTTCGTCAATACCGTACTTTTCTTTCCAATCAGTGGTATCGGAAGTAAGGTCCGCGGCGGGGATGACCTTTGCGATCACGTCGCCGTCTTTGACGAGAACGTTGTCCACGGGTGCAAATTCAAAAGCGGTGGGAAGACCGGTCGTCGCATCCACGGTGGTGAAGTTGTCGTTGAAGATGAGTTTGGTATCTTCGGTCTTGAGATCGACGAATTTGGCATAGCTGACGTAATCGTTCTCGAAGTTGCCTTCCTTCGCCGCATATTCCGTCACGATCTGATCGCGGGTCTTATCGGCGGTGTCGATCGTGGTGATGGAAAGTTTGTCGAAGAACACTTTGCCTTGCGTCAACGTATCGTTGCTCTTATCGTTGCCGATCCAAAGTTGGAGCTTGAAGTTCTGCGAACGGAACTGGTTGCCAAGCACATAGAAGGTAACTTTTGCCCAGCCGCCGTTGACGCCCAATTTGTCCGTCGTGTTGACGACGGCGGATTCGTAGGTATCGGTGCCCTTCAAAACGACGCGCGCGCCCTTGTTTTCATAGGTCAAGATGGAATCGTCGTTGTCAACGATCGCTTTGACCCAAACGGAGATCTCGTACAGGGAGGCGCGGTCGATCTTGATATCCGACTTGGAGGAATAGTAACCCGCGGTCGGAGAATATTCACCGGAACTCTTATCCTTGATAATCGCCATAATAAACTTGTCTTCGCTATCGGCGACGGGAAGTCCGGGGTTGACGCCGTATTTGTTGTTCTCGGTCGTCCAAGCGGACCAAACGGAATCCTCGGTGGAGATCACGCCCTTTGCGCTGTCGCTGGTGGGTACGGCTTTGCCTGCGACGCTTTCACCGTTGGACCAGGACCAGCTTGCGGGGGTTTGCAAATAGTTCGAAGAGGAAACGAAGCTGTAGTAGTTGAATTCACCGTTGGGGTAGAGGAAGGAAACGATCTTGACGGTGTCGCCGGCAGTGGCGGCGTTGTAATCGCTTGCCTTGATCTTGGTGACGACTACGTCGTCAAAGAAAGCATAGCCTTTGACTTTGTGGTCATCGTAGCCAAGGGAAAGTCTGACTGTGACGGTGGAGGAATCTGCCGAAGGCGCCTGCACGTAGAAAGTGTAGGTCGTAAACTCGCTCGTGGCGTTGATCTTTTGGAACTCGGCATAACCGTTGTCCGTGGAGATGCGGATCGTCGCGCCGTCTTCCGCGGTGACGTTTACTACTTTTACTTTGACGGAAACGGAGTAATAAGCGGAAGAGGTGGCGGAGAAGGTGTTGGAGTAACCGTAAACATTTTCTTCCTTATTGTAGATCATAAGGATCTTGTTATCGGTGACTGCGCCGTACGGATTGGCAAGGTCGCCCCACTTGGAGCGGTTTTTGTCGTAATCCGCCCCGGTGTCCACGATACCCGCGACCTTGTTGTCAGCGGAATAACCACTGGGAGTGTACGCCGACCAACTGGACGGAGTATAGGGCAAGGCCGCGTCGCTTGAGTGGGAGGAAAAATCTCCGTTGGACACCAAGGACTCAAAGTCGGTGGTTGGTTTTTCTTCTTCCGGAGTCTCTGCAGGCGTTTTGTTACAGGCTGCTGCCGTAATCATCAACGCAAGGGAGAGAAGTAACACAAGTAGCACGATTAAATAGGTCTTCAAAGTTGCTTTTTTCATTTAAACATCTCCGTTTAAAATTTATTCACTTAAACATTTTAATATATAACAACTAAATAAGCAAATAAAATTTGATTAATTTTTCGCACGTGCGCTCATCCTAAGTGTAACGAGATGGACGCAAAACGGCGGAAAATGAGAGAAAAACGGGCAGACTTAAAGACAAAATCAAAGCGAAAAATTTTTTGGAAAAAGGTTCTTGCGGGGGTTCTTTCTACGTTTTCCGGCGGCGTAAACATGTTGTTTGGGGGCGGAGGAGGCATGTTGATCGTGCCGGCGCTTCGCTACGGCTTGGGCATTGATGAGAAAAAAGCGCACGCAAGCGCCATTGCCGTCGTGTTGCCGCTTTCGGTCGTGTCCGCCGTCGTGTATACGCTTCGCGGCGTGCGGAGCGTCTTCGTCGGTCTTTCGGTAGGCTGCGGTGCCGTTGTCGGTTCGATGGTCGGCGCCATTGCGTTGAAAAAAGTTCCCAAAACGTTGCTTTCGGTCTTGTTTTACGGCGTGATGATCTACGCAGGGATAAAATTCTTAAGATGAAAACCGTCTGGTTCGTTCTTGCGGGGGTGGTCGGCGGTGTCCTTGGTGGGATGGGGTTCGGCGGCGGTACGCTCCTTCTTCCGATTTTGACGTTTTTTCTTAAGGTTCCGTACAAGCTTGCCGCATGGGTCAATCTGATCGTCTTTTTGCCGACGGCGGTCGTGGCTCTTGTTTTGCATACGAAAAACAAAATGGTGGATTGGCGCGCTGCCGGGAAGCTTTTATTTTTTGCCATCGTCGGGCTCGGACTCGGTTTTATTGCGAAGGGAAGGGTGCCCGAATGCGTTTTGAGGCGCGCTTTCGGTATTTCTCTGATCGTTGTCGGCTCGATATCAATATTTTTCGTTTTGTTCGGATTTTTCAAGAAAAAAG
>DMCI01000022.1 GCA_003445835.1 Clostridiales bacterium | reverse complement strand
TGCAGCGGCGGTTGCGTAGCGGCGTCGCATTACTATGAAAAGGATCTCTTTACTCCGTACGGCGCCGGGTGTGAAATGATGAAAAAACGCCTTGAGTGCTCGCTCGGCATCTACGCCGTGGAGAAAAACTTCGGCGAAAAATCTTGACTTACACTATTATAAAATATATAATAGTTAAAGTATTTATTCTTTAATTTGGAGGCATGACCTGTGAGTAGGACTTTTTCGAAAGAAAACAGCTCTAATAGCTCAAAGCCCAAGATGACGAAGGGCAAAGCGATCGCGGTCTTTGTGGTCTTGGGTATCTTGATCATAATGGGCGCCGTCTTCGCATTTGTTTCTCTCGACAACGGCGAGCTTGGCATCAACGACTATACCGCATACCCGAGAAGGATCAGTCTCGGTTTGGATATGAAGGGCGGCGTTTACGCCGTTTTCGAAGCAAACACGACGGATACCGCAAACCTCAGCTCTCGCATGGACGGCACGGTTGACCAGTTGTCCAAAATGCTCTACGATAAGGGCTACACCGAAGCGACGGTCGGCAAGGTCGGCGAAGATCGTATCAGAGTCGAAGTTCCCGACGTGTCCGATCCCGAAACGTTGTTCAACTTGATCGGTACTCCTTCCAGTTTGGAATTCAGGACGGAAGGCAAGGGCGAGACCTTCACTGACGAAGGCTTGTGGGTCACCGGTAAAGATCTTGAAAACGCATACGTTTCCGTCAACGAGGATAACCAGTACGTTATCGCGTTGCAATTTGACAAAGAAGGTACCGAAAAGTTTGCCAAAGCGACTACCGAACTCAACGGCAAGGCGCTCAACATTTGGATCAATGGGGAATGGGTCATGGGCCCGACGGTCAACTCCGTTATTTCGGACGGTAAGGCAGTCATCACCAGTTCCGAATGGGCAAGCGATTACAACGTTGCCAACAATTACGTGACGCAACTTCTCGCAGGCGCCTTTGACGTGGAACTCAAGCTTGTCGAAAGCCGTGAGATCTCCGCTACCCTCGGTGAAAACGCACTTTCCACCAGTTTGGTCATTGGTGCGATCGCGATTGCTTTGATCTTGATCATCCTCGTCGTTTTGTATCGCTTGTTGGGTGTTTCGTCCGGTATCGCGCTCCTTTACTACATCATTACTTACGTGTTTATCCTTTCGGTGTTCCCGTGGGTGCAGCTCACTCTTGCGGGTATCGCGGGCGTCTTGATCAGTATCGGTATGGCGGTCGACGCAAACGTCATCATCTTCTCGCGTATCAAGGACGAGTACCGTATCGGTACGGGTGAGATCTCCATTCAAACGGCGGTCACTTCCGGTTTCAAAAAATCCATCTCTGCCATTATGGACGGTAACATCACGACCCTTCTCGGTTGCTTGGTGATGTATCTCCTCGGTACTTCCGCAATTAAGAGCTTTGCTCTTACCCTTGCTATCGGTATCGTGATCAGCATCTTTACCGCGCTTGTCGTGACCAGACTTTTGGTCAGCAGCTTCCTTGCTTTCAACAGGGAGAACGAGAAGCTTTACAACCTCTACAACAAAAATAAGGACGCGGCTGAAACTGCCGCGCTTGCCGCGGAAAAATCTACGGAGGAGGTGACCGACAATGACTAAGTTCAGCATCAGAAAGTTAGACCTCAGCTCCTACAACGTCCACTTCCTCTCCAAATATCGCATTTGGTTTGCGGTGCCTGTCGTCGTCATTTTGATCGCGGTGATTATGTTCTCCGTTTTCTCCGTCGTTAACAAGGACGTTCAGTCTGGTATGAACCTCGGCATTGACTTCACCGGCGGTACGGTGATGACCGTCACGGTCGGAGACGACTTGGACGACAGCGCCGTTTACGAAGAGTACAGCAAGAGTCTCAAAAAGATCGTCGAAGACGCGGGCTACAACGTCAGCTACGTGCAAAAATCCGGTCAGGGTGAAGAAGCCGGCGTGATGCTCAAGTATCAAAACAAAGACGCCGACCTCGAGGCAAGCAACCAGGCGATGAAGGATACCATTATGCAAAAGTATGTGGGCATCCCCGCGGACGACATTTCGTTGGAGTCCATCAGTGCTTCTTCCGCAAAGGATCTTTTGCAAAAAGCGTTGATCTCCCTCGTCGTCATCTTCGCGGTCATGCTCGTCTATATCGCCATTAGGTTTGAGCTTTGGAGCGGTATTTCCGCTTTGATCGGCTTGATCCACGACGTTTTGATGATGATCGCGTTTACCATCATCTTCCACATTGAAGTCAACACCACTTACGTCGCCGCCGTGATCACGATCGTTGCGTACAGCATCAACAACACGATCATCGTCTTCGACAGGGTGCGTGAAACCACGCGTTTGGCGCCCAAAGTGGGCAAGATCAACCTCGACTTTTACGTGGAGGAAGCGGTCAACGATACCTTTACCCGTTCCGCGGTTTCCACGATCACCACGATGATCCCGGTCTTCCTGCTCGGATGTTTCGGCGTGCTTTCTTTGAAGCAATTCGCTTGGCCGATCATGTTCGGTTTGATCGCAGGTACCTATTCCTCTTTGATCCTCGCGCCGACGGTCTATTATTTGATCCGCAACGCGGTGATGAACGGAAAGCTCAAAAAAGGTCAGCAACCGCAAAAGAAGAGCGACGCCTCCGACCTTTTGAGTCAAAGAAAGCGTAAAGCGTAAATCTGTCAAGGGGCGGCAAAAACGCCCCTTTTCTTTTGTGATAATGGAAAAAGAAAGGTCCGAAATCATTGCCAAACTTTCCGACGCGCTTGCTTTAGATAAGCTCGTTGCGGAGATGCTCGTCGATCGCGGCGTCGATACGGCGG
This sequence comes from Clostridiales bacterium, assembly GCA_003445835.1. GTDB lineage: Bacteria > Bacillota > Clostridia > Christensenellales > CAG-1252 > CAG-1252. The sequence goes on along the minus strand of DMCI01000022.1, from coordinate 5,980 downwards.
AGAAGGCGAGGAAGTTTTTGTATCCGTCCAAGAATGACTTCTCGGATCCTTTTTCTTTGACGGGGATGCAAGGCGCCGTCGACCGCATTCGTCAAGCCGTCAAGGATGGCGAAAAGATCGTTATTTACGGCGATTATGACTGCGACGGCATCACGGCTACCGCCATTTTGTACGGGTATTTATCCTCCGTCGGCGCGGACGTGGATTACTTTATCCCAAACCGTTTTGATACCGGCTACGGCTTGACCACCGAAGCCTTGGAAATGATCGCGGAGACCTATTATCCCGACTTGATCGTCACGGTGGACTGCGGCGTATCTTCCAAGGAAGAGGCGGAGTATTTGGAAGAGGTGCTTGCGATAGACCTCGTCGTCACCGACCACCATATGCTTCCCGAGGTTTTGCCAAATACCGTCGTCGTTAATCCCAAGCAGGACGCGGACTCTCCGTGCGTGGATCTTTGCGGCGCAGGCGTCGCCTTCAAGCTTGTGCAGGCGCTTGGCGGCTTTGATACGGCATGGAAGTACGTGGAGCTTGCCGCGGTGGCTACCGTCACCGACATCGTGCCTTTGACGGGTGAAAACCGTCTTATCGTTTCATTGGGCTTAAAAAAGATCAATTCCCGCGAAGCCATCAACAAAGGGTTGCGCCTTTTGATTGAATCCATGGAACTGAAAGGCCCCGTCGACCCGCATACCGTCGGTTTCCAGATCGGACCGAGGATCAATTCTTTGGGTAGGCTCGGTGATACGACGGAAAGCGTGCGCCTTTTCGTTGACGAGGAATTCGTGGAGTTACAGGGCATCGTGGAAAAGATGAACCGCGCCAACGAACTTCGCAAAAGTCTTGTCGAAAAAACTTATCTTGAAGCCAAAGAGCTTTTGAAAGAATACGATCTTGCCACGCATAAGATCATTATGCTTTGCAAGGAAGATTGGTCAAGCGGCATCATCGGTTTGGTCAGCGGCAGATTGCGCAACGAGTACAACCGTCCCGTGATCCTTTTGGCTGGCGAAGACGTGCTTGTGGGCAGCGGTCGCGCCGGCGAGGGGGTGGACATCCACGCGACGATCAAAAGCGCGGAGAAACTTTTGGAACGCTTCGGCGGGCATAAAAGCGCCGCGGGTCTTACCGTCAAGCGGGAGAATTTGATCGACGCAAGAAACGCAATGGACGCTTTTCTTGAAAAAACTTATCCGAACGAAGTCTATTCACGCAGCGCGCAATATGAATTTGCCCTTCGCCCCGAGCAAGTCACGTTGTCCCTTGCCGAAAGCGTCGCGCTTTTGGAACCTTTTGGAGTCGGCAATCCCAAACCCGTCTTTAAGTTTTCCTCTTCCGATATCGCGCTTGCTCCGCTCGGGAATGGGGAAACGGTCAAAGGCAAGCTCAATGCGGATGCGGATATCATTGCCTTCCGCAAGAGTTATTTGCTCGAAGGATTGGAGCTTGGTCTGTCGTACGACTTTTTGTGTGAACTTTCCAAAAACGAATTTCGCAACGTTGTCAAAGCGCAAATGATCATAAACGACGTTTTCGTCGTGGGGGAACCTACGGGCGAGACGCGGAACGTCGCGCTCTTCAACCGCTATTTGCGTAGCAACCTCTATCGGGAGGAAAAATGCGACTATACCGTTCTTTCCGATGAGGATTTAAAAGACGCTTTCTACGACGACGATTTTTGTACGTTGTTTTTGTCCTTCTCGGCGGAAAGCGCCTCTCGTTTCTCTGCCGATTGCGACAAGAAAAGGTGCTCTCGCACGGAGTACGCAAGGTCTTTCGACGCGCCGTGGAACGAAGTTTTGATCGCGCCCGACGCCGATCCCGTCGGGTACAGAAAGATCGTTTTGTTAGATACTCCTTTGACGACCGGGTACGTTTCCCGCTTGGTAAAAGCAACGGGGGCGGAGGTCGCCGTCGTTAAAAACCGCTATCCGTATCGAGATGCCTTCAAAAACGCGGATATTTCCGTCGCGGCTTTGACCGCAACTTATCAAAAGATCAACAAATTCATCTTCTCCGGCGCGGGCGCGACTTCGCCCGTTGATCTTGCCAAGCGCCTGTCCGCAGGTAAGGAAGAGGAATTCCTCGTGCATTTCTATATTCTTTACGAAGCGGGAGCGATCTCGGTCGGGCAGGGCTTTGCCTTGTATGCACGCCAAATGGGCGATCCGGCTGCTTCCGTGTTGTACAAACGCCTGATGGCGCTCAAAAAGATATTATGACCGTTTATTCGATGCAGGGAGAGTATTTGTCCGAGGTCACTTACCTCGTTTGCGAAGGCGGCAAAGCGCTTGTGATCGATCCCGGCGCAAGCGGTGAAAGGGTGCTTGCGGAGTGCGCTTCGCTGTCCGTTACGCCGGTTGCCGTTCTGCTGACGCACGGTCACGCGGATCACGTTTTGGGCGCGGCGGCATTGCAACGGTCGGGTGTCAAAGTGTACGCTTGCGGGGAAGAATTTTCCGTGATCGCAAGTAAAGCCAATTTAGCCATTGCTCTGGGCTTTGCGTTGGATCCGTTTACGCCCGACGTTGCGGTCAAAGACGACGACGTATTGAGCCTTGCTCCCTTTAGCGTAAAGGTCATACAAACGCCGGGACATACTCAAGGCGGCGTGTGTTATTTGATCGGCAAAACGCTGTTTACGGGGGATACGCTTTTTCCCGGATCGTACGGTCGTACCGACTTTCCGACGGGGGACGAACAGGATCTTTTGTGCTCAATAGCCAACGTACTTTTCGAGCTTCCGCCGGATATAAATGTCTACTCGGGGCACGGCTTTTCGGGCAAAGTGGCAGCCCCGGCGGAACCGCAAACGACGATCGGGGAAGAATATTCTACTAATCCAATATTGAACTTGTTATGAACGTTACTGTAAAAACCAATTGCGAAAGCTTCAAAAATGAACTGGAAGAGGCGGTGCGCGCGTTTGCGCCGTATCTGTTGCTTTGTGAGGACGGCACGGTCGTCACAGCTGATCTTTACGTGGACGACGGCAGGGCAAAAACTTCCGTTTTCGCCGAAGGATATCAGTCCGTTTCGGGCGAATATCCTTTGGATGCGTCCTGGTCGGAACTTTACCGCAAACGTAGTTTGAAGCGCTTTTTGAAGCGTGATCTTTACGACTTTTTGTCCGCTATGACGGGCGTAAAACTCTCATACGGCTCGTTGACGGGCATCCGTCCGACCAAACTTTTTTACGAACTTACGGACGAAGGCAAAGACCCCGAAAAAGAGCTTGTCGATTACTTCCGCGTATCTCCTTCCAAGACGGAACTTTTGTCCGAGATCGTTGCGTCTCAAAAAGGGATCATCGGCGCCGAAACGGAAAAAGCCGATTGGTTTGTCAATATTCCGTTTTGTCCGTCGCGTTGCCACTACTGTAGTTTTTTGTCTGAAGTCATTCGCCCCAAAAAGAGCAATCTTCCCGCTTACGTGGACGCTTTGGTCCGCGATATCAAATGCGTGCCCGCCGTTAAACCGCGTCGCGCCATTTACGTCGGCGGTGGTACGCCTACTTCGCTTTCGGCGGAACAACTGGACGTCGTTCTTGCCGCCATCGACGCAAAGGGGGAAGAGTTTACCGTGGAAGCGGGGCGTCCCGAAACGTTGACCGAACAAAAGGTCGCGGTTTTAAAAGCGCGCGGCGTCACTCGCGTTTCGGTCAATCCGCAGACCTTTAAGCAGGAGACCTTGGATATCATCGGACGTCGTCATACCGTGGAAGATATCTTCAACGCTTACCGTTTGGTGCGTTCCGCGGGCGACTTTGACGTCAATATGGATTTTATCACGATGCTCCCGGGGGAGAGTTTTGACGACTTCAAGCATTCGATGGAAGTTGCCGTCGATCTTTCGCCCGAAAATATCACCATTCATTCTCTTTCCATCAAACGCGGCAGTATTTTTGCCGAGACGAAGTACGACAACTTCAGCGACGGTTTGGCGCAAAGAATGTCCGATCACGCCCGCAACGTGCTTGAAAAAGCGGGGTATCGTCCATACTACATCTATCGCCAAAAAAACACGTCGGGCAGATTGGAAAACGTCGGCTATGCCAAACCCGGTAAAGTTTGCAAGTATAACGTGGACATTATGGAAGAAACGCACGACATCTACGCGTCGGGCGCGGGCGCTATTTCCAAGCGCATTTTCGGAAACGGAAGGATCGAGCGTCTTGCCGAAGTGAAGGAGATCAAAGGCTATCTGGAGCGTATTGACGAAATGATCGAAAAGAAAATCGAATTTTTCCGAGATTAGTGCTTTACATATTAGTTTTTTAATGTTATTATATTTACTGTACCTTGAGCTTGGTCTTACAAGTCGCTTTCGTATTACTACGCTCATGGCGAATATCACTATCCAACGGAGGTAAATTATGGATAAAAGCGAAATTATTGCAAAATACGCACGCAGTGAAGGCGATACCGGTTCCCCTGAGGTCCAGATCGCGCTCTTGACCGCAAGGATCGAAGCGCTCAACGCGCACCTTGCCGTCCACAAGAAGGACAACCACGGTCGTCGCGGTTTGTTGCAGATGGTCAGCACCAGAAAGAAGCTTCTGAACTATCTGAAGAACAACGACATCGAACGTTACAGAGCGCTTATCGAAGCTTTGGGCTTGAGAAAGTAATGCGTTTACTGTCAAATAAGAGCGGGGTGACCTGCTCTTATTTGCGCTCGGCAGCAAAACAGAAAAAACAGGGCGATTCCAGAGACGGTTTCGTCCTTTAGGAGGTAATATGGAAAGAAAGATTTACAAGACAATGATTGGTGGCAGAGAAGTTACCGTCGAGATCGGCGCTTACTGCGAGCAGGCAAACGGTTCCTGCTTGGTCAGGTGCGGCGATACTGCGGTTTTGACCAACGTGACGATGGCTGCTCAGCCCCGTGACGGCATCGATTTCTTCCCTCTCGGAGTTGACTTTGAAGAGAAGATGTATGCCGTAGGCAAGATCCCCGGCGGGTTCAAAAAGAGGGAAGGTCGTCCTTCCGATAAAGCGATCCTCGTGAGCCGCTTGATCGACAGACCTATCCGTCCGCTTTTCCCCAAGGGGCTTTTCAACGACGTCGCCGTGGTTTGCACCGCGATGAGCGTGGACACGGACATTCCGCCTGAGGTCTACGCTATGATCGGCAGCTCCATCGCGCTGTCGATTTCCGACATTCCGTGGGGCGGCCCGACCGGTTCGGTCGTCGTCGGCTACGTGGATGGCAAGTACATCATCAACCCCAATTCCGCTGAGAGGGAAAAGAGCCGTTTGCACCTTTCCTTGTCCGGCACCAAAGACGCCATCATGATGGTGGAAGCGGGCGCCAGCGAGATCACCGAGGAAGAAATGCTCGGCGCGATCCTCTTCGGTCACGAAGAGATCAAAAAGATCGTTGCTTTCATTGAAAGCATCGCTGCGGATTGCGGCAAGAAAAAGACCGACAAAGTGGATATGTATTCCGTTCCCGCCGAGATCGCTCAGGCGGTGCGTGAGTACGCTTCCGAAAAGATGGACGCTGTCCTCACTCACTTTGACAGATACGAGCGTCAAGCTTTGGAAGACGACCTCGACAAGGACGTGCAAGAGCACTTTGCCGAGATCTTCCCCAACTGCAAGAGGGAGATCTTCGACGCGATGTACGCTTTGAAGAAGGAAAAGGTTCGTTCCAAGATCATCAACGACGGCGTGCGTCCCGACGGCAGAAGCCTCAAGGAGATCCGTCCTATTTGGTGTGAAGTGGGCGTGCTGCCCCGCGTGCACGGCACCGGCGTGTTTACCCGTGGTTCCACGCAGGCACTTACCACTTGTACCCTTGGTACCATCAGTGAAGCGCAAAAGCTTGAGAGCCTTGACGACGACGTGTTCAAGAGATATATGCACCACTACAACATGCCGCCGTACAGCACGGGCGAAGCAAGACAGCTTAAGAGCCCGGGCAGACGTGAGATCGGTCACGGCGCTCTTGCGGAAAGGGCTTTGGAACCCGT
>DMCI01000137.1 GCA_003445835.1 Clostridiales bacterium | reverse complement strand
GCGGCGCCGATGATCATACCTACGGCAAGATCCATCACGTTGCCACGGCTGATAAACTCCTTGAATTCCTTAAAAAGTTTTTTCATGCTTCCCCTCCTAAAACAGAAGATTTTCTATAGAACATTGTACTTCTTTTTGAGAGGAAAGTCAATACCCTCTATTCTTCGTCGAAGGCGTAAGTTACCTTTTTAAGGTAAAGTCCCTCGGGAGGCATGGTTTTACCGGCGCGATCACGCTTGCCGGAAAGGAGAATGTCGGGGATCTCGTCGGCGTCTATTTTTCCGATGCCGACGTAGTAAAGAGTGCCCACCATAATGCGGACCATATTGTATAAAAAGCCATTGCCCGTCACTTCAAAAGTAAACTCTTCCCCGTTTTCTTCAATGCGTAGATCGGTGATCGTGCGGACGGTCGTTTTGACGTGTCCGCCCGCCGCTTGAAACGCCTTAAAATCGTGTTCACCGACGATGTACGCCGCCGCCTTGCGCATTTTTTCAAGATCGGGCTTTTTGTGCACGAAGGCAAACAGCCCTTCCCTAAGGGGACTGGAAACGGGCGCCACGTACAATTTGTAAAGATAAGTTTTTTGCTTGGGATCAAAGCGAGCGTTGAAATCGGGCGCCACTTCTCTTGCGGATAAAACGCGGATGTTTGCGGGCAAATGAGCGTTAACTGCGATCGGGAGTTTTGCAAGAGGAATGCTCGTGTGCGTATCGAAATGTACCGCCTGCGCGATCGCGTGTACGCCCGCGTCCGTTCTGCCGCTGCCGTGCATTACGGAGGCTTCGCCCGTGGTCTCGAAAACCGCTTTTGCAAGGACTTCCTGCACCGAAAGCCCGTTCTTTTGACGTTGCCACCCACAGTAGTCCGTCCCTTTGTACTCAACGCGGATCAATACTCTCATATCAACGGAACAAAGCGAGGATCATCTCGTCAAAAGGCCACAGGTACTTATTCAAAAATACCAGGCTGAACACGGCAAGGCAAACGAAGCCCGCCACGAAATCCTTGACCGAAAGGTGCATGACCTTATACTTGGTGCGTTTTGCCACCGAGCTGTAGCATCTGGCATCCATCGCCAAAGCGAGTTCGTCCGCACGACGGAACGCCCCTACGAACAAGGGCACCAACACGGGGATCATCGCCTTTGCTTTTTTGAAAGCACCGCCCGTATCGAAAGAAGCGCCGCGCGCCTTTTGCGCAAGCATGATCTTGTTGGTCTCCTCCATCAAAATGGGGATCATCCTAAGCGCGATACTCATAATAAGCGCGATGGCGTGCACCGGCACTTTGATCAGCTTCAACGGCTTCATCAAACTCTCCAACGCGTCGGTGAGTTCCATCGGCGTCGTGGTCAAGGTCAAAAGGGACGGGAAGAGCATCAACAGGATCAATCTGAGCGCCAGCTTGATGGCGTGTTCTACGCCTTCTTTGTAAATTTTGATAAACTTCCAATGCACCCAAAGCACCTCGCCCGTCGTGAAGAAAAGGTTGATGACGGAAGTGATCAGCACCAAAAATACGATGGTCCTGACGGTGCGAAGCAACACTCGTAGCGGTATTTTCGCAACGAGGGCGATCACGATGATAAACAAAAACATCGCGGCGTACATCGCGTAATCGGTGATAAAAAACACAGTAACGATATACAAGATGACGGCAAGGAGCTTGATCCTCGCATCCAAACGGTGGACGACGGAAGAGGTCGGATAGTACTGTCCGAAAACGACGTTATTCATTCCGCCACCTCCGGATCGCTTCGACGAGCTCGGTTTTCTTGACGGGGTCGCCCGCAAGACAAACGCCCTGCTTCTTCATTTCTTTTGCGATCTTGACCACGGACGGCACGTCCATTTCGGCAAGCGCAAGAGAGCTTTCGTCGTAGAATACTTCCCGCGGGGAGCCGATCGACAGGATCTTGCCTTCCGAGAAAAGCGCCACTTTATCACAGTTCTCCGCCACGGCGTCCATATCGTGCGATATGATGATGATCGTGGGAGAGGACGTTTCTTTCAGTTTTTTGACCAAGGACATAATGTCCTTTTTGCCGCGCGGGTCCAACCCGGCGGTCGGTTCGTCAAGGATCAAAACGCGCGGACGCATGGCGATCACGCCGGCAATGGCGACGCGCCTTTTTTGCCCGCCCGAAAGCTCAAACGGAGAGCGATCCCTGACCTCTTCGTACGAGAGCCCGACGAGCTCTATCGCTTCCCTAACGCGTCCTTTGATCTCCTCTTCGGAAAGACCGAGATTTTTGGGACCGTAAGCGACGTCCTTTTCAACGGTCTCGTCAAAAAGTTGGTACTCGGGATATTGCATGACCATCCCCACCGTGCCGCGCAATTTTTTGAGGTCGGGCTTCTTTTGGGTGAGGTCAACGTCGTAAACCTTGATCGAACCCGTTTGCAAACGGATCAAGGCGTTCAAATGTTGTATAAATGTGGATTTGCCGCTTCCGGTCTTACCGATGATGCCCAAGAAATCCCCCTCGTCGACGGTGACGGTCACCCCGTTCAAGGCGGCTGCGGCGTAAGGCGTGCCGGGCGAATAGACGTATGACAGATCTTTTACTTCAATCGACATATCGCCTCCGCCAGCGCTTTTTCGCTGTAGATCTTATTTTCCAATGGGAGTCCCGCCGCGATGAGATCCGCCGCAATGGCGTCCGCGATGGGTAGTTCCAAATCGTACTTTTCAATGCTCGCTCTGTCGCGGAAGATCTCCGCCGGCGTGCCGTCCATCACCACTTTGCCTTCGCTCATCACGATCACGCGGTCGGCTTGCGTCGCTTCTTCCATAAAGTGCGTGATCAGGACGATGGTGATGCCCTGCCGATTAAGTTCGTGCGCGACCTTCAACACTTCCGCCCTGCCCTTGGGGTCAAGCAT
>DMCI01000148.1:10965-11626 GCA_003445835.1 Clostridiales bacterium | reverse complement strand
CGATGCAGTGGGTGTGCGGATGAATCGTGCCGGGCTTCGCAAGAACTTGACCACGCTCGATATCCTCGCGGCGGATACCACGGAGGAGAAGACCGATGTTATCACCGGCTTCAGCGAAGTCGAGGAGCTTACGGAACATTTCAACGCCGGTAACAACAGTCTCAAGGGTGCTGTTGTCGTTGCGGAGACCGACAAGTTCAACCTTGTCGTTCATCTTGACGATACCACGCTCAACACGGCCGGTAGCGACGGTACCACGACCGGTGATCGTGAACACGTCTTCAACAGGCATAAGGAACGGTTGATCGGTAGCACGCTTAGGATCGGGGATGTAGGTGTCAAGGGTGTCGAGGAGCTCTTGGATCGGACCGAAAGCGGGATCGTCAAACTTGCCTGCCGCACCTGCCTGCATCGCGAGGAGAGCGGAACCACGGATGATCGGGGTGGTGTCGCCGGGGAACTCGTACTTGTCGAGGATCTCACGGACTTCCATCTCGACGAGCTCAAGGAGCTCTTCGTCATCGACCTGGTCGCACTTGTTGAGGAACACGACGATGTAAGGAACGCCGACCTGACGGGCGAGAAGGATGTGCTCGCGGGTCTGGGGCATCGGGCCATCGGTTGCAGCGACAACGAGGATAGCGCCATCCATCTGAGCTGC
>DMCI01000148.1:8644-10879 GCA_003445835.1 Clostridiales bacterium | reverse complement strand
TAGTCAGCGTGTCCCGGGCAGTCGACGTGAGCGTAGTGTCTCTTGTCGGTCTGATACTCAACGTGTGCGGTGTTGATTGTAATACCACGTGCCTTCTCTTCGGGAGCCTTGTCGATTTCGTCATACTTCATCGCCGCCGCTTTACCCTTGTTAGCACAGTACATCGTGATAGCTGCTGTCAAGGTCGTCTTGCCGTGGTCGACGTGACCAATGGTTCCGACGTTAACGTGCACTTTGCTTTTGTCAAATTTTTCCTTTGCCATTGTTAATTATCCTCCTAATATTTTGAAGCAGCTATCCGCTGCATCATTTCTTTATTTTTTTATTATACTACTTTACTTTGAACTTTGCAACAACACTTTCGGGAGCAAGGTCGTAATGCTTAAACGCCATCACGAAGTTGCCGCGACCGGCAGTAGCACTGCGGAGCGTGGTTGCGTAACCGAACATTTCGCCAAGCGGTACTTCCGCCTCAACGTTTTGGATGTTGCCATCCGCTTCCATCGCCTTGATCCTACCGCGACGCTTGGAGATCGTGTTCATCACTTCGCCGAGGTACTCTTCGGGAACGGTGATGTTGACCTGCGCGATGGGCTCGAGGAGAGAGGTGCCGACTTTTTCCATAGCCGCCTTAAGAGCCAAAGAACCGGCGATCTTAAAGGCAAGTTCGGAGGAGTCGACCTCGTGGTAGCTACCGTCGTAGATACTTACGTGGAAGTCAAGGATCTCGTAACCGAACAAACCGGTCTTGGAAGCCTCGCGGATACCGTCCATAACAGCGGGCAAGTATTCCTTCGGAATGGAGCCACCGACGGTATCGTCCTCGATGACGAGGCCGGAACCGGGTTCACCCGGAGTGACCTTGATCTTACAGTGACCGTACTGACCGTGACCACCGCTCTGTTTGATGTGCTTACCTTCGACGTCGCAGGCGCCCTTGAAGCGCTCTCTGTAAGCAACTTCGGGCTTACCGATGTTTGCTTCGACGTGGAACTCACGGACCAAACGATCCATGATGATCTCAAGGTGCAACTCACCCATACCGGCGATGATGGTCTGACCGGTCTCCTGATCGGTGTAAACGCGGAAAGTCGGGTCTTCCTCGGCAAGCTTTTGGATAGCGACAGCCATCTTATCTTGTCCTGCCTTGGTCTTGGGCTCGATCGCCTGCGTGATAACCGGCTCGGGGAAGGTCATTTCACCAAAGGCGATGGGAGCCTTCTCATCGCAGAGGGTGTTACCCGTCGTGGTGTTCTTGAGGCCGATAACGGCGCCGATCTCACCGGTGGAAAGGCTGTCGACTTCCTTACGCTCGTTGGCGTGCATACGAAGAATACGGTTGATACGCTCGCTCTTGCCCTTGTTGGCATTGAGGACGGAGTCGCCGCTCTTCAAAACACCGCTGTAAACGCGGACGAAAGTGAGCCTACCGACGAAGGGGTCGGTCATGATCTTAAACGCAAGAGCGCTGAACGGAGCGCTGTCCGAAGGCTCGCGGGTCAAAACGACGTCGTGATCCTTGGGATCGATACCTTCGGTCGCACCGATATCGATAGGCGACGGGAGGTAATCCACGATAGCGTCGAGAAGAGCTTGTACGCCCTTGTTCTTAAACGCGCTGCCGCAAAGCACGGGGACGACTTGGTTGGCGATGACGCCCTTACGGAGCGCCTTCTTGAGTTCGTCCACGCTGATCTCCTCTTCCATGATGAACTTTTCCATCAGGTCGTCGTCGCACTCGCAGATCTTTTCAACGAGTTCCGCCCTGGCTGCCTTGGCTGCGTCCATCATATCGGCGGGAACGTCGGTCACGTCGAAGACCTTACCGTCGTCGTTGTGATAGATGTCCGCCTTCATGTTGAGAAGGTCGATGATCCCTCTGAATTCCTTCGCTTGACCGATAGGAAGCTCAAAAGCAACGGCGTTGGCGCCGAGCCTCTTCTTCATCATCTCGATAACGCGGGGGAAGTTTGCGCCTTCGATGTCCATCTTGTTGACGAACGCGATGCGGGGAACTTTGTACTTGGTAGCTTGACGCCACACAGTCTCGGACTGGGGCTCAACGCCGCTCTTTGCGCAGAAAACGGCGACTGCGCCGTCAAGAACGCGGAGCGAACGCTCCACTTCCACGGTGAAGTCCACGTGTCCCGGGGTGTCGATGAGGTTGATAGCGCAATCTTTCCATTGAACGGTGGTAGCCGCGGAAGTGATGGTGATACCACGCTCCTGCTCCTG
>DMCI01000148.1:0-8607 GCA_003445835.1 Clostridiales bacterium | reverse complement strand
CGCTCCTGCTCCTGCTCCATCCAGTCCATGGTTGCGCCGCCGTCGTGCACTTCGCCGATCTTACGCGTCTTGCCGGTATAGTACAAGATACGCTCGGACGTCGTGGTTTTGCCGGCGTCGATGTGCGCCATGATGCCTATATTTCTGGTTTTTTCAATCGCAGTATCTCTCATTTATTTATCCTACCAACGATAATGAGCGAATGCCTTGTTGGCTTCAGCCATACGATGCATTTCGTCTCTCTTCTTAACTGCATTGCCCATGCCGTTTGCCGCGTCCATGAGCTCGCCCGCAAGCCTCTGGTCGCTCGTCTTCTCGCCGCGCTTTCTCATGAAAGTGACGAGCCAACGAATGCCCAAAGTTTGCCTTCTTTCTTCACGGATCTCCTGCGGGACTTGGTACGTCGCGCCGCCGACCCTTCTTGCCTTCACCTCGACCTGGGGCATCACGTTGGCAAGAGCCTTCTTGAAAACCTCGATCGCACCGGTGCCGGTCTTTTCCTCTACAATATGAAATGCCCCGTAAACGATGCTCTCCGCCGTACCCTTTTTGCCGTCAAGCATAATTTGGTTGACGAGTTTGGTCACGACTTTGTCATGATAAATCGGATCGGGAAGCACGTCACGCTTAGGCACACCACTTCTTCTTGGCATACTAAATTATCTCCTTATATATTAATCTTAATCGTTGTATTACTTTAGGTATTACTTGGACTTCTTTGCGCCGTACTTACTACGAGCCTGCTTGCGCTTTGCAACGCCGGCAGTATCGAGCGCACCACGCACGATATGATACCTAACACCAGGTAAGTCCTTCACTCTGCCGCCGCGGATCAACACGACGCTGTGCTCCTGCAGGTTGTGGCCGATACCGGGAATATACACGGTACCTTCCATGCCGTTGGAGAGGCGCACCCTCGCGATCTTACGCATAGCGGAGTTCGGCTTCTTAGGCGTAGTGGTAGTGACCGACAGGCAAACGCCGCGACGTTGCGGGCAGCTCTGCAGGATAGGAGCCAGAGTCTTGGACTCCTGCTTCTCTCTACCGTGCCTAATTAACTGATTGATTGTTGGCATATACTGACCTCCTTATAGTCTTGCGCTTCGTTCCGTCAACCCTTGGAACTCTGCGCTGTTTGCGCCCGAAGGCGCAGCCTGCATAACCCCGGAGTTTCCTCCGAATCGACTGCTTTTATCTGACGAGCCCGACGACCGCCGCGCCGACGTCGATGCCTACCTTCCTGCCGAGAGCCGTCATTTCCGGCCCCTTTTTGAACTCGACACCCTTGCCGCGCGCTTCGTTGCGAAGCTTCGTTTTGATAAATTCTTCACAGTCGGACGACACTATTACACACCATACCGTGCCGTCTGTAATACCCCGCAAGACCTGCTTCAGCCCAACAAATCTCTTGGAGGAATTATCAATTAAACTTTCATATTCTCCCGCCATGGCAACCCTCCGATGACGACAAAATTACTTGCAATTACTCACAAGCCCTTTTATTTTATCAATTCTATAGCGGTTAGTCAAATAAATATCAATAAAAATTTTTTAACAAACGCCGTGTTTTATTGAGGAAAACGCCCTTTTTGAAAAATCAAACCAAAGGGATGCTCGCTTGGGCGTCAAGCGCTTCATCCGCGACGCAACTTTCGTCGCCGTGCCTGACTTGCAAATACGCTTCCATCGCGATCATCGCGGCGTTGTCGGTGCAGGTCTCTTTGGTGGGGAAATGGGCGCGAAGCCCCCTCTTTTCGCACGCTTCGGTAAGAGTGCGACGGATCTCCCCGTTGGCGCCTACGCCACCCGCCAAAGCGATGTCCTTAAGACCGTATTCCTTTGCCGCGCGGATCGCCGCCTTGACGAGCATTTCCGCGACCGCGGACTGAAAGGAACAAGCCACGTCCGCTTTGTTGATCTCTTCCCCGCGTTGCGCCGCGGTATGCGCGTAATTGATGACGGAAGTTTTGATGCCGCTGAAAGAAAAATCGTAGGGATTGGCGTGCTTGGGCTCGGGAATATAGACGGTGCGGGCGCCGCCCTTCGCCGTTTTTTCGATCTCCGGCCCGCCGGGATAGGGAAGCGAAAGCACGCGGGCGACCTTGTCGAAGGCTTCGCCGACGGCGTCGTCCATCGTCCCGCCGAGATAGGTGAAAGACGTATAGCTATCCACCTTTACGACCGCGGTATGCCCGCCCGAAACGATCAGCCCGATATACGGGGGTCTCAAAGAGGGATCGGCAATATAATTTGCCGCGATATGCCCGCGGATGTGATTGACTTTGATAAGAGGTTTGTCAAGGGCAAAAGCAAGCCCTTTCATATAACTGACGCCCACCAAAAGCGCGCCGAGAAGCCCCGCGCCGTAGGTCACGGCGAAACAATCGACGTCCTTTAAGGAAACGCCCGCCTTTTGAAGCGCTTCTTCCACGACCGGTTCCACGTTGATGACGTGGTTGCGGCTGGCGATCTCGGGGACGACGCCGCCGTATTCTTTGTGGATGGCGATTTGAGAAGAGATGACGGAAGAAAGGATCTTGCCGTCCTTTAAGACCGCGCAAGCCGTTTCATCGCAGGAAGATTCCAACGCGACGATCAAGAGATCCTGTTTCTCCTTCAGCTCGGCAAACGTCATATTACGCCTTTTTTAAGTACTCTACGATAAAGTCTTGCAGATCGCCGTCCATCACCGCTTGCACGTTGGGATTTTCATACCCGGTGCGGTGATCCTTGACCAGCGTGTAGGGGCAAAATACGTAGGAACGGATCTGACTGCCCCACTCGATCTTTTTCAACTCGCCCTTCAAAGACTGCTCGAATTCCATTTGTTCACGCTCTTTGAGTTCCACGAGTTTGCTCATAAGCATACGCATCGCGACTTCACGGTTTTGGATCTGGCTGCGCTCGTTTTGGCAAGCGACGATGATGCCCGTGGGAATGTGCGTGATACGGATGGCGGACTCGGTCTTGTTGACGTGCTGACCGCCCGCGCCGCCGCTTCGATAGGTGTCGACTTTAAGATCCTCTTGGCGGATCTGTATTTCGGTATCGTCCTGAATGACGGGCATAACTTCCAACGAAGCAAAAGAGGTATGACGACGGCTGTTTGCGTCAAACGGAGAGATACGCACCAAGCGATGCACGCCCTTTTCCGCCTTCAAATAGCCGTACGCGTTGTCGCCGTCGATCTCGAAGCTGACGCTTTTGATGCCCGCTTCGTCGCCGGGAAGCATATCGAGGACTTTCATGGAGTAACCGCGTTTTTCAGCATAGCGGGAATACATACGGAACAGCATACTGCACCAGTCTTGCGCTTCGGTACCGCCCGCGCCTGCGTGCAGGGTCAAAATAGCGTCGCATCCGTCGTGCTTGCCCTTCAAAAGCGCCGCGATCTTCATTTGCTCCGCCTCTTCGGAAAGAGTTTTGAGTTCCTCTTCCACGGTGGGAAGTTCCGAAAGAGCTTCTTCCATCTCGGCAAGTTCGATAAGTACGCCGATATCTTCCGCACGGGATTGCAACTTTTTGACCTTGGCGAGCTTGTCGCTTACCTGCTTGAGCTCCTTATTGACGCGTTGGCTTTTTGCCTGATCGGTCCAAAATCCGTCTTGATTTTGTTCTTCTTCCAATTCCGTCTTGCGTTTTTCAAGAGCGGGGACGTCCAAAGCGTCCGCCACTTCTGTTATGACCTCGCGGAGCGCCGCGAGTTTTTGTTTGCTTTCATCAAATTCAACCATATTATCTACCGCAACAATTTTTGTATTTCTTTCCGCTGCCGCAGGGACACGGATCGTTCCTGCCGATCTTCTCTTTCTTCACGGGCGCGGGCGGGGGCGTCCTTCTCTCCTCCTTGCGGACTTCCATCTTAAGCGCAAAGAAAACGGTGTCGCGCTGGATGGCGGAGATCATCTCGTCAAACATCTCGAAGCCCTCGTTGGCGTAGCTGATGACGGGGTCGTGCTGACCGACCGCGCGGAGCCCGATGCCGCGACGAAGGGCGTCCATCGCGTCGATATGCTCGATCCAATGCCTATCCACGGCGCGAAGCAATACGTGGCGCTCGAAGTCGCCGAAGGGGATGCCCTGCGCCTTGTAATTTTCTTCCTTCTCGTCGTAGGCGTCGATCGCCGCAAGAGCGACGGCGTCCGCGATCTTACCGAAGTTTAAGCCCGAAGCAAGTTCCTTGGTGACGACGTTGGATCCCGCAGGGAGGAGTCTATCCTCGATCTCCTTGTTGATCCTGTCGTAATCCCACAAAACGTAGTCCTTGGAGTAGTCGATGATGCCGCCCAAGTATTCCGCGGTGACGGAGGGTATCATCTTGACGATCTCCTCGTGCACGTCGGCGCCGGTCAAGACCTTGTTGCGCTCCGCGTAAATGATCTCACGCTGACGGTTCATCACGTCGTCGTAAGCAAGAACGTGCTTGCGGTAAGAATAGTTGCGGTTTTCCACCGCAAGTTGCGCCCGCTCGATGGAACGGGTGATGATCTTCATTTGGATCGGGGTATCCTCGTCAAGGTTGAAAGCGTTGGCGATAGAATACATCCTTTCGCCGCCGAAGACGCGGGCGAGGTCGTCCTCCATCGAAATATAGAACACGGAGGAGCCGATATCCCCTTGTCTGCCGCTACGACCGCGAAGCTGGTTGTCGATACGCCTCGACTCGTGACGCTCGGTACCGATGACGCGGAGGCCGCCCACGGCAAGCACTTCCGCCTTTTCCTTATCGGTCTGCTCCTTGTTTTCGGCGTAGAACCTCTTGTAATCCTCTCTTGCGCGAAGCGCTTCTTCCGAAACGTCGCTTGCAAAGCCCACCGCTTCCACGATGGCTTCGTGCGAGTAACCCTTCTTTTCCAAAGCGGCGCGCGCCAAGTACTCGGGGTTGCCGCCCAGCATGATATCGGTACCACGACCCGCCATATTGGTGGCAATGGTCACCTGTCCGAGCCTACCTGCCTGCGCGACGATCTCCGCTTCTCTCTCGTGGTTTTTGGCGTTCAATACGTTGTGCGGGATGCGTTCCTTTTTGAGGATGGCGGAAAGTTCTTCGGATTTTTCCACCGAGATCGTACCCACCAAAACGGGCTGTTTGCGCTCGTAGCAATCCTTGATGTCCTCGGTGATGGCGCGAAGCTTGCCCGCCATCGTTTTGTACAAAAGGTCGTTTTCGTCACGGCGCTTTACGGGGAGGTTGGTGGGGATCACCACGACGTCCAAACCGTAGATCTGTTTGAACTCGGTCTCCTCCGTCTTGGCGGTACCCGTCATACCCGAAAGTTTTTTGTACATACGGAAGTAATTTTGGAAGGTGATGGTGGCGTAGGTCTTGTTCTCGTCGCGGACGCGGACGCCTTCCTTGGCTTCGATCGCCTGATGCAAGCCGTCGCTGTAGCGTCTGCCGATCATCAAACGACCGGTGAATTCGTCGATGATGATGACTTCCTGATCGCTGACGATGTAGTCCTTGTCACGCTTCATCATATACTGCGCCTTCAACGCGATGTTGATATGATGGTTGAGGTCGTTGTGCTCGATGTCGCCGAGGTTGTCGATGGCAAAGTAGCGCTCCGCCCTCTCGACGCCCTGTTCGGTCAAACGGATGCTGTTTTCCTTTTCATCCTTTTCGTAGTCTTCTTCGTGCAAGGTCTTGACGAAACGGCTGACCTTCAAATAGATCTCGCTGCTTTTATCCCCTTTGCCGGAAATGATAAGCGGGGTGCGCGCCTCGTCGATCAAGATGCTATCCACCTCGTCGATGATGGCAAAGGTCTGCCCTCTTTGCACCATTTGTTCCTTACTGACCGCCATATTGTCCCTGAGGTAATCAAACCCGAGGGCGTTGTTGGTGGCGTAAAGGATGTCGCAGTTGTACGCCGCGCGTTTTTCCTCCGGGGTCATCCCTTCGACGGAAACGCCGACGGTAAGACCGAGGAAGCGGTGCACCTTTCCCATCCACTCGGCGTCACGCTTGGCAAGATAATCGTTGACCGTAACGATGTGCATCCCTTCGCCGGTAAGAGCGTTGAGGTATGCGGGGAGGGTACTGACCAAGGTCTTACCTTCACCGGTGCACATCTCCGCGATCCTGCCTTGATGCAGGGCGATACCGCCCAAAAGTTGTACGTAAAAGTGACGAAGTCCCAAAACTCTGGAAGAAGCCTCGCGGACGACGGCGTACGCATCGGGAAGAAGTTCGTCAAGCGTGGCGCCCTCCTTGATGCGCTCCTTAAAATAAGGGGTCATCGCCTTAAGTTCCTCATCCGACATCGAAGCGTAATGCGGGGCGAGAAGCTCGATCTTATCCGCGATCTTGCGGAGCTTTTTGACTTGTCTTTCATTGGCGTTTGCGAATATACACATAAGTTCACCTCATAGCTATTTTACTATAAGCCCGAAAATAAGTAAAATATTTTGTTTGATTGTCAAAAATCCGCTTGTATTGGCGGTTTTTCTTTGGTTGACGCGAAAGTCAAAACGTAAACGGTCTTTGCGCCCGCGTTCTTGAGGGCTTTGGTCGCCTGGTTCGCCGTGGTGCCCGTGGTCAATACGTCGTCCACCAAAAGGACGGTTTTACCCTTCACTTCGGCGCCGCCCGTAACGGCAAATGCGTCTTTTAAGTTTTCTTCCCTCGCGGAACGACCGCCCTTTAAGCTGCTTGACGCCAAAGTATCTTTTTCACGACGAAGGGTGGTCTTGTCAAGCGGCAAGCGCAAACTTTTTGCGACGTTCTCCGCCAGCAACTCGCTTTGATTGTACCCTCTTTCCTTTTGTCTGTTGGGATGCAGCGGCACGGGGATCACGA
The DNA here is from genome assembly GCA_003445835.1 of Clostridiales bacterium. Lineage (GTDB taxonomy): Bacteria > Bacillota > Clostridia > Christensenellales > CAG-1252 > CAG-1252. Next base: position 1,805 of record DMCI01000148.1, on the reverse strand, counting down.
CGTCCGCCGTCAAACCCTCTTCCAAAAAGCGATCCGTCATTTGATTTGCCATCCCTTTGGCAAGATACCTTCTGTTGTGAAACTTGAGTTTGGTGACCATCATGACCGCGGCGCCGTTGTACGCAAGGGGTGAAAACGCGCGATCGAACACCATCTCCCTGTTTTGGCAGTCCAAGCAGTAGTCGCCCTCCGCGACCAACATCCTGCCGCATTTTAAGCAAGCGCGATCCCCGATGACTTCAAGCATCGCGTAGCACTTGTTGCAAAGACGGTACCGCGAAGGCTTAGGAAGCTCGCGGTCGCATACGACGCAGTTGTGCTCGTCGACGAACAGGAAGGAAAGCCAGCGGGAAAGTTTAGAATTCATTATTCTTCAAAAACAAGGAAAGAGCGGTATGTCTCTTTTCGGTATAGTTGTTTTTGATCATTTTGATCACGTTTTGTTTGTCGCCCACCAACACGACGGCACGCTTGGCGCGGGTGATGGCGGTGTACAAAAGGTTTCTTGACGTCACGATGGGATTATAGCGTGAGATGACCACGACGGCGATGGGGAATTCGGAGCCCTGGCTCTTGTGCACGCTGATACAGTAGGCAAGCGCCAACTGATCGAGGTCGCCCGCGGTATACGTCGCCACCTTGCCGTCCTCAAACTGCACTTGCAATTGCGCTTCGGCGCGGGAAACGGCGACGATCTTGCCGATATCTCCGTTGAAGACGCCTTCGCCCGCTTCGTACTTTTCCCCGTTCTTTTGCACCCAACCGAGTTGATAGTTGTTGACGACGTGGATAACCCTGTCGCCCACGCGGAAGATGCGGTCGCCCGAGATCATCTCCCCCTTTTCCTTATCGGGCGGATTGATGACTTTTTGCAGTTCCGCATTCAAGCTTTCCACCCCGGCGTCCCCTTTCTTCAAGGGCGCCAAGACCTGCACTTCGGATGCGGGCAAGGAAAAATACCTCGGCAAACGCTCGGTACAAAGTGAAACGACGTCCTTCAACACAGCCCCTTCCTCCGATACGTTGTCAAAGAAGAAGTCGCGGCTGCGGTTGTCAAACTCGGGTACGGCGCCGCCGTTGATCATATGGGCGTAAATGGCGATGTTGCTATCCGAAGACTGGCGATAAATGTGCGTAAGATATTTGACCGGGACGATACCCGACGAAATGATATCCGCAAGAATGTTGCCCGCGCCCACCGAGGGAAGCTGATCCTTATCCCCTACGAGTACGATCTTGCCGCCCACGGGGATCGCCTTCAAAAGAGCGTTGAAAACGTATTCGTCCGCCATACTGATCTCGTCCACGATCACGACGTCGGCGTCCAGTTTGGTTTCGGGCGAGGAAGAGGCGGGATGAAGCTCCAACAAACGGTGGATGGTCTTTGCCACGGCGCCCGTCGCCTCGCTCATACGCTTGGCGGCGCGACCCGTAGGCGCGGTAAGCGCAAAGGAATAGCCCTCTTTGCGCAAAAGCTCTATGATAAACTTGATGATGGTGGTCTTGCCCGTGCCCGGTCCGCCCGAGATCACCACGCAACCGCTGTTGACCGCGGCGGTGATGGCTTCCTTTTGCGCGGAATGAAGGGTAACTCCCTGCGCCTTTTCGTAGGCGGCGATCTCCTCGTCAAGGTCAAGATCCAATTCCACGCTGTGCCCCATAATACGCAAAAGATTTCTGGCAATGCTCTTTTCCAAATTGTGATAGGTGGCAAGCATCACGCCGTTCATCTTGTAATCGTTGAGGTAAACGAGGGTGCCTTCCAATTGCATATCGTCGATGGTGGCAAGCACCAAATGCTCCTT